>DAOWAG010000395.1 GCA_030634715.1 Candidatus Aegiribacteria sp.
CGAACAGTCGGAAAGAGTTTTTAGAGCGATGAGGCTCAGAGGCTACGGAGCCTTAATCAATTCTCAGGATAGCCGGACAATACAGATTCGGGGATCTGATATCATACTAACGGTTGTTGTGATTGCAGCAGCGATTCTTATTGTCTCTGCTGAACTCCTTCTGAGAGGGGCATGACATGAAAACCCGGAAAACTGGAGAACCTGCCGCGTCAATCAGTGGAGTTCGCTTCTCTTACCCTCAGAAGCAGGATGTACTCAGAGGAATCGATCTGGATGTCGGAACGGGACAGAAAATAGGGCTGATTGGTCCAAACGGTTCCGGCAAAACCACACTTTTCCTTCTCCTTGCGGGAGTTATCACGCCTGATTCAGGTTCAATCAATCTTTCAGGCTCCCTGGTTCTGCCGGGAAAATTCAATCCTGATTTCGGAATGGTCTTCCAGAACCCGGAAGATCAGCTTTTCAATCCTACCGTAAGAGATGACCTGGCCTTTGGTCTACATAATCTCGGGTTTAAAGTCGATGAGGCAGAGAAGATTGTGAGAAACACACTTTCAGATCTGGGCATGGAAGAATTGATTGACAGGCCTCCTCATCACCTCTCCGGGGGAGAAAAGAGGATTATATCCATCGCCGGAGTGATGATCATGGAACCGGATTTAATCGCACTCGATGAACCTGAAGCAAGTCTGGATACGAGATCTCGAAGGAGGCTCATCAAGCTTCTGCAGGAATCTGATGAAACCATGCTGATAGCCTCTCATGACATGGAATTTCTCCTTGATATATGCGACAGGATCATACTTCTCGATGAAGGTGTGATATGTGCTGATGGAGATCCCCACGAATTGCTGGGAGACAGCAGGCTGATGGATACACACGGGCTTGAAAAGCCTCATTCACTGATCCCACATATTCTGCCTCATCACAAAGTGAATTCGTGATTATCAAAGAATGAGGAGCTAAACGCTGTTATTCTTCATCAATTCATGACTTCGATCTTACTTGCATGAATCCTGATCTGGTAGTATTGAACTGAAAGATTATCCGGAATCATGTTCTGCTCGCACACCGTGTATTATTATCTTTCCAGATAGAGGGGAATCGAAATGAAAGAACTGATACTGCGAATATCGATAGCATCGCTGCTGATTATTCCGTTCATTTCCTGCGGTGACAATTCACCCACACCCAGCCCAATCATATCAGAGGGAGCATGGAGTGGAACGATAATGGGTGAATCCCTCACCTTCACTGTAGAGGGAAGCGAAGTAAAGAACCTCCAGCTGATCTATTTGTATGATTTTACACTTGTTCCGGACGATACAGTCACCTGGACTCCCGATGATGCTTCGATAAGCAGCAATGTCTTTTCCATGAGCGATAGCACCAGCCACGACAGCTACCATTTTACATTGCAGATAGATGGCACTTTCAATCCTCCCAATGCTGTTTCAGGTATCTTCTACACAACTTTTGAATATGATTCCGCGGGTGTGCATGAATCCGGTTCCGATTCCCTGTCCTGGACCGGTTCACACAACTGATCAGAGGAATGACAAACAGAGCCTTAGTTCTATAGCTGTAATGCCACACATCGATATGCTCGATCCAGCTTCCTGCGCCGTCGTCGTTCTCCCATTATGTGATAGTATCGACATTCGTTCTGTCTGGTTCCCCGTAGTGGATGCTTTTCGAACTTCTGTAGCTACTCTATAACCACGAATCTCTGAGATAAAGAATAATCTTCAGATACTATCC
>DAOWAG010000340.1 GCA_030634715.1 Candidatus Aegiribacteria sp.
AGGTATCCTGGATCTGCCAGAAATCTAGCTCCTTCGGGAGTGATAATGGATAGAGCACAATGAATGTTCTCACCATGCCGCATTTCAGCCATAACAGGATTACAGGAATAACCTGCTGATTCAAGTATCTCGCCAAGTGCAGCCGTAAGAGAGAAACAGGTTCCTCCCGCTCCATCCTGAATGTATTCATTGATGACGGTTCCAGGCAGTCTCAATCTGGTTTTTCTCTCATTAAGCTGTGCTTTGGCTAATAACTTGGTTAGGTTTTCCCATGGTATGAGCGAGAATTTCTGAATAATTTTCCGAAGGGAATCCTTTTGGGCATCATCAGGAAGCAGACCGAAGTAATCAAAGAACATTGCTGCTGCTCTGGTTATCACCCGATGGTCAGACATGTTGGATTCCTTCCATTATTGTTATCAAAAGGGATATGAAAGTTTAATGGACCAGGCGCGCATTCGCAACCTTAACGGTTTTCTCCGGCAGATTTTTTGCACTAAAGTCCACAAAATAGGACTCTGGGGCGGATTCACCTGCCCCAATCGGGATGGAAGTGCCGGAACCGGGGGATGTTCATTCTGCAATCCAGCAGGCAGTCGCCCGATGACCTTCAAAGACGGTATGTCAATAAAGGAACAGCTGGAGGCCGGCAGTCGCTACGTTGCAGCCAGGTACAAAGTAGACAGTTTTATAGCTTATTTTCAGGACTATTCCACAACCTATTCAGATCCTGACAAGTTGAGAGAGCTTTACTCAATAGCACTTGCTTTTCCAGAAGTTGTCGGGCTGACTCTCTGCACAAGGCCGGATTGTCTGAGCGCACCGACTCTGGATCTGCTGGAAGAACTTTCAGAAAAGACTTTCCTCTGGGTTGAACTTGGTGTTCAGACTTCGAATGACAGAATTCTCGCGGACATGAACAGGTGTCATACGTCGAAAGACTCTCTTGCTGCAATGCGGGAGCTCCATTCTCGGAATATCCTTACGACAGCTCAGATAATCATCGGTTATCCGGGTTCCAGCGATGAGGATATCCTCTATGATGCGGAGTTCATTCGAAGTACAGGGACTTCTGGGCTGAAACTCCAGAACCTTCATGTGCTGAAAGATACAGCAATTGAGAGAATGTACCTCAATAAAGAATTCGATGTAATGACGCTTGAACAATACATCGACAGAGTCATTGTTTTCCTTGAGTATACGGACCCGCACGTCGTAATACAGAGATTGACAGGAGAGGCTCATCATACACTGACTGTGGCACCGAAATGGTCTCTGAACAAACAACTGGTAATGAATGGAATACAGCATGTTTTTGAAGAAAGGGACACCTGGCAGGGTAAGAAACTCGGATATCCCAGAACTGTGCTTGACACACCATTTAAGAATGTAAGGACACACTGGAATCTCGACTGGCGAGTTGCCGGAAATACCTGCAGTACTTAGATTATTCCTTCCGAATTCAATTGATTGCTGTTATTCTGGATTCAGCGTGAATTACCATGCTGAACCTGGGGGTACCAATGATAGAGCGCTCAACAATTCAGTCTATTCTTGCAGGAGAATGTAAGGATGAAATAGTTACAGTTTACGGCTGGATCAGAACAGCAAGAATGGGCAAGAATGTAGCTTTTGCATCCATAACAGACGGTTCAGTGTCTTCCCCCCTGCAGGTCGTGTTCGACCGGGATAAATTCGACGATATCTCTGGACTGGCCACTGGAGCATGCATTAAAGTCTCCGGTAGTATCGTAGAATCGCCCGGTGCTGAACAATCCAGGGAAATCAGTGCGGATGAACTGGAAATAATCGGCCCGGTCGGAGATGATTATCCTCTTCAGAAGAAAAAGCACTCCATCGAATTCCTCAGATCAATGCCCCACTTGAGGGCTAGGACCAACACCTTCGGTGCAGTATTCAGGATGAGTCACCACCTCAGCCTCGCGATCCACAGGTTTTTCGATGAAAACGGTTTCTTCTTCATCCACGCGCCGCTTATTACCACAAGCGATGCCGAGGGAGCCGGTGAAGCCTTCCAGATTACCTCCATGCCCCTTGATAGCATTACGCTGAAAAACGGGGATGTAGATTATTCGAAGGATTATTTCAAGAGACAGGCCTTTCTGACA
>DAOWAG010000220.1 GCA_030634715.1 Candidatus Aegiribacteria sp.
CAGCAGTGGTTGCGGGAAACCCACCGGATGGCAGCTCATGGCGTTTCTTCATTGATTCGCATGGTATTCTTGCCTACGCTGAAGATCCCGCCTGCGGATATCAGAAAATCTACATGCTCGAGATACAAGAATAGAATAAGTGGACATGCAGGCTCTGCTGCGTGTCCCCTAAGAACAAGTCTCTCTGGAGGGTGTCCCCCAAAGCATGTCACTCGGCTGCGTGTCCCCGATGGTTATGGTTACACGTTTTCCGTCAGCATTAGACGCTTTGCTTCTTTAACCGCTTGATAGGCGTCACGGGCGTATCCATCAGCGCCGATAGATCTTGCGAACTCCTCCGTGATTACAGCGCCTCCTACTAAGATCCGGGCTTTGAGCCTCTTCTCCTTTACGCCTGCTGCTACTTTTTCCATCTCAAGGGCTGTTGTGCTCATAAGTGCCGAAAGGGCGACGATATCAGCATCAATTTCATCAGCCATCTCTACGATGGTTGCTGCGTGAACGTCCTTTCCAAGATCGATAACTTCAAAACCTGCATTCTCAAGAAAAAGTGCGACGAGATTCTTGCCAATGTCGTGAATGTCACCCCTGACAGATGCCAGAATAACCTTCCCTCTGTATTCTGGTGCTCCATTCTTTGAAAGGTGAGGCTCGAGAAGAGTCGTGAGGGTTTTTGAAGCCTCAGCCGCGGCGATAAGGTGAGGAAGAAACAGTTTTCTTCTGTTGTAGAGATCGCCTACCTTCTCCATAGCGCTGGCCAGGCCTTTTTCGAGGATTTCGCGCGGAGGTACACCACTTTCAAGAAGCTCTCTACCGGCTGATTCTGTCTGCAGTCTATCACCAATAATGATGTTTTTCCTGAGTATGCCCATGAAATCCGGAGATATTCCCTGAGCATCCAGTTCAGGCAGCCTTCTCTCGACCGGTTCGAGGTTGCCCAGCAGTATCTGCGAGCTTTTATAAATACCAAGGACCATCGAATCAAGCACATCGATGATTGCGATATCGAGCCCGTACGCGGCCATGGCAGCCAGAAAAGCTGCATTAATACCACTTCTGTCGGGAAGACCGTGAGAGATATTGGAGATTCCAGCAATCGTTAGAAGCCCCCTTTTCTTCAGGAGTTTGAGAGTTTCCAGAGTTATTCCTGCGTCCGTGCCTGTGCCCAGAGGTTTTACGACAGGATCGGCAATTACTCTATCTTCAGGGAAACCGGCTCTCTTCAGAATGGAGATTCCTTTCTCAATTTTCGCAAGCCTTTCGGATGGAGTTTCTCCAAGGCCATTTTCGTCTATTGGCAGAAGAACAGTATATCCACCATGTCGAAGCAGGGTTTCCACTCTGTTCATGATGTAATCCTCTGATGCTGTTAGTGAGTTGAGGATTCTGATTCCGCCAAGTTCGCTGAAGGCTTCTTCTATCTTGACAGGATCAGACAGATCTACTGAAAGAGGTGTGCCGAGAGAAAGACGACTGAAGAGTTCGTGAACAAGTCCCTCGGGGAGCGTTCTCTCCAGACCAAGGTTGACATCTATTAGATCAGCTCTTCCCTGCATACGCGCTAGAGAGACAACACCGAGAAAATCACTTTCGGAAAGTGATTTCTGTAACTGTTTCTTTCCTGTGGGATTGATGGATTCACCAGCAGTAAGCATTCTCTCTCCCACAGGGACTATACGGTCAACCGAAGTCAGGGCATGGAACTTTTCAGTTTTCAGCGTTTTTGCGGGGCGTCTGCCGAGAAGAGAAGTGTATCTCCGTACATGTTCCGGACCGGTGCCACAGCATCCTCCTATTATGGAAACTCCGCTCCATGCGAAATCCTCCATCCATCCAGCGAACCTTTCAGGATTCATTTCATAATGGCCATCAACAGGCATACCTGCGTTAGGTTCGACAGTTATCCATTTTTCAAAGAATCGAGCCATTTCCTGCACTACCGGCAGCAGTTCCTCCGGTCCTGTTGAACAGTTTGCTCCGGTTGCGTCAACAGGAAGCTGGTTCATCAGAAGAGCAAGTGCTGTGGGTGAAGTTCCTGATAGAGACAGGCCTCCGGATCCAAAGGTCATCTGGGCTGAAATGAATGCATCCGGACTTGCATCTCTGACCGCAAGAACAGCTGCTTTCAGCTCCCTCGGATCGGAGAAAGTCTCAAGAAAGAAAATATCGATGCCGGCTTTGACCAGAGCCCCAGCTTGATCACTGAAGAGAGTATAGGCATCCTTCCAGGTCATGCTTCCCGATGGATGGATCATATTTCCTGTTGGGCCGATGCTGGCGGCAACCATGACCCTGTCACCAACCTCATCAATCGCTGTTTTCGCAAGCAGAGAGTTCAGCTCCCGTACATTATCAGGATTCCCCAGTTTTGTCGCAGTACCTCCGAAAGTACATGTGAGTACAATATC
Organism: Candidatus Aegiribacteria sp.; assembly: GCA_030634715.1. The sequence continues at coordinate 2,409 of DAOWAG010000220.1, forward strand.
AGCAAGAGCATCGGCGTACTCCCGGTGAATCGACCTGAGAATATCAGGATGAGCGGCTGCCCACTCCTCAGGAGATACACCGACCGGCATTCCAAGCCTCATCAACTCTGTTCCGGTTCCACCGTCGAGGAAGACTATCCTCTCTTGAAGAAGTCGCCTCAGCTTTTTCGCTTGCACCATTCCACTACTCCCGTCATACTACCGACTGCGTCGAGTATATATGAACAATTCTCAAGAAATATACTAATCACCGCTCCATTAGAGGATTGATGAACGATGTGCTGATTGCGGTATCATCGCGCTGAAACGAATTATCTCTGTGAACGCCATGCTTCTGCCAGCATCCGGGTCCCTTTTCTTGAACCCGCAAGATAAATCCCTGAAGAGATTCCTCTCAGATGCTCAATGAGTTCCGTGAGAAGATCAACAGAGTATGAAAGAACATCCTTATCATCAAGACTTTCTATCTTTAGCATAATGTGATCCGGAATTGAAATGCCCGGAACTTCTGAAGCCAGATATTCAGCGGTTATTTTATTTCGGAGCGGCATGAGAGCGGGTAGGATCGGGTACTCTTCCATCAGTTTTACCGAATGTTCAACGGTTTCCAGAGAATAAACGGGCTGACTTATGAAAAATCTGCAGCCTCTGTCCCATCTTTTTTTGATTTTATCCTGTTCAATTCCGCTGCCAAGATTAATTGCGGTTCCTGGGAAAAATCCCGCTCCAGCTCCTATACTCCTGTTATTGAGATCCCGTCCGCTTATCAGGAGCTATATCAGTTCAAGG
>DAOWAG010000194.1 GCA_030634715.1 Candidatus Aegiribacteria sp.
AGCCTTTCTGTCCTTTGCCGAAGGACTCTTCGACTTCACCTACTTCGGTTCTCTGCAGATGTCTAGTCTCCGTTCCGAAACTATCCAACAGACTTCCTATGGATGCAAGAGCATATATGAAATCCGCGTGTCTGTCTCTTGCAACAACCTGGGTTGAAACAGTTTCAATCCCGATTCCAAGTTTACCGCAAACGTATTCCTCAACTGATGGATTCAAATAAGCGTAAGTTCCCACGGCTCCAGACAGTTTCCCCGCGCATGCAGATTCCAGACCAGCTGTTAATCGTTCTCTGCATCTCAGGTATTCGCTGTAGTATCCTGCGAATTTCAAACCCATCGTTGTCGGTTCAGCATGCATTCCGTGACTTCTACCAATGCAGAGAATCCCTCTGGTCCTGCTGACCAGACCTGCAAGAGCGCTGCCAAAACTATCAAGTTCATCCAGAATCAGCTTCCCTGCATCCTTTATCTGGGTCGCAAGGCATGTATCAAGAATGTCGCTGGAAGTCATGCCGTAGTGAATATGTCTGGCTTCTGGACCAAGACTCTCCGATACACTTGTAAGAAAGGCAATTACATCATGCCTGACAACTTCTTCAATTTCTTCGATTCTTTTTACATCGAATGATGCCTTATCTCTGATGTTCTTCAGATCCGAAGCTGGAACTAACCCGGCTTCTGCCCTCGCTTCCACTGCAAGTATCTCAATTTGCAACCATCTTGCGTATCTGGACTCAGAAGTCCATATCTCCTCCATCTCGGGGATGGAATATCTATCAATCATTATTTCCTCCAGTAATCATGAAAATTAATGCAAATCCCTCAACAGGATATCAATGCGGAAGTTCCGCCCCGGAAGTCAATGGACCATATATCCATGCAAAAAGAGATTTATGCGAAACGTACACTCTGAACCAGTTATCAAGTCCTCCCGTAATCTGAAGAGTGTCACCGCTTTCGACCTGTCCAAGAATGGCGTATTCAGTTCCCGGTCCTGCTCTAAGATTCACGACACTTCCGGATACAATAAGCATCTGCCATGACGGAATGCCGCCTGGCGTTTCCTGATCGTGAAGAGATACTTCAGTTTTTGAACAGCAGAGAGTCAGCAATATTAGTGAAATAAAGAAACAGATTGCGCCTGAATTACATATTATCCTCATAATGCCTCCCCGATCCAGTACGCGAGTATTGGAGCAAATCCAGCGATAAAGAGACTCCCGTCCGCAATAATTCTTTTAGAGAACTCCGATGGAAAGGGGCTTCTGCTGAGATAGAAATAACCGACCGCAAGAGAAATAAGTCCGAATGCGATGGCGGAGGCATGAGCAGGCAGACACCCGATAGCAATGCCGGATGCAGGCAGAACAGTCGCCAGAACGAAACAGCACCGGAAAAGTATGACACTCTTTTCTCTTCCTGCAAGGATGGGAATGGTATCTAATCCCATTAGAGCATCGCCCTGCATATCAACTAAATCAGCCAGCAGGCACCTGTCCAGAAACAGAAAGAACAGTGCGCCTGCCCACAGAACAGAACCAACGGTAATTGCGGAGCCTGCTGAAATGAATCCAGGGAGTAACGCAAGCAGGAATGACCAGGCTCCTGCGAACATAAGATCCCTGGAACCTGGGATAGTTCTCAATCCTCGGAAGGGATAGGTTTTTCTAATAAGCGGAATGGAATAGAATAGGAACGCAAGAAGCATTATCCCAAGTACATAGAGCCAGATAGGACTCAAAAACAGAGATATTCCCAGGGACCCTGCAAATGCGGATATGGCACAGATGGTAAGTAGAAATCGATGTTTTCTAATGAATTCCTGTCTCCGCAGACCGGATGGACGAGAGTATCCGGATTCCAGAACGGAAGTTGCCGTATGAACTGCGAAAAGAAATAGAGAAGCGGCAATCACTGAAGTAAACCAGCCGACACCACCAAGAATGATCGAACTCGCATATCCTGTGGCAAATGTGATAGGCAGAATGTGAAAATTCCCGAATACCATAGCTTGAAGAAAATTCCTGAATTTTCCCGATCTCAGTCTATTCCCCTGAATTTCAAGAAGATGTTCTCGGACTTTTCGAATACTCCAGCTGGGAGTAGACGCGCCAGCTGCTAGGAGGATATCATCATACTGACCAAGCAACTCTGCATTGAGTTCATCGTGAGTTTCAACGATAAACGCTGGAAGTCCCTCCTCGCGGGCGATTTCTGCAAGTCTGGCGGTATTAGCGCTGCTTCTTCCTCCAACAACAACCACACAATCCACTTCACCGCACAATTCTCTGAGTTCTTCCTGTCTCGTGCTTGTTGATTCGCAGATTGTACAGGCATGCTCGAGATTGGGAAATCTGATCATGAGCGCTTTCTTCGTTTCCTCGTACTTTTGAGTGTTCTGTGTTGTCTGGGAGAGAAGGAAAGGTTTTGAAAGTTCCGGCAGATTTCCAACGTCAAGCGGACCGGATATGACCCTGGCTGAAGATCCCCCATAAGAGAGAATCGATTTTACTTCCTGATGGGTAGGATCACCAAGGATGAGAACATCATATTGCTCCGCGCTTTTCTTTCTCGCGATTGCAAGAGCTCTACTGACGCGTGGACAAGTCAGATCTTTCAGATGAAGGGGAAGGCTGGAAATCATTTTTTGTTCTTCAATGGTGATTCCATGAGTTCTAAGGAAAAGCGTTCCTTTATGCATTTCCTCCGGTTCGCTGCAAATGCCTACACCTTTATCCTTCAGAGCCTCCAAAACCTGTGGATTGTGCACGAGTTCACCGTATACAGCATATGGTCTGTTACCATTCTTAAGTTCAGCAAGGACCAGATCAACTGCTCTGCGGACTCCCCAGCAGAAACCAGCAGTACGCGCTGTAATTACACCCAAGAAGATTCTCCCTGCTATTGAAAAGTATACATAACACAAGTTAACATAACAGAGAATGAAAGAGTCGGGAAATCAGTGATTAGAGTTCAGCACCTTTTTCATGGCGTCGCGATATTTTGCAGCGGTCTCAAAATCAAGCTTTTCTGCGGCTTCGAACATTTTCTTCTCAAGGAACTGAATGGCTTCAGTCTGGGAAGCAGGGATATCCGAAGCAATATCATCCTTGCTGACAGATGATTTGAAGATATCAGCAATGCTGGTTGCGCTAAGTATTTCTTCTCTTGATTTTCTGATGCTTTCAGGCGTGATATTATTATCGATGTTATATTGAAGCTGAATTTTCCTTCTCCGTGCGGTTTCAGTGATTGCATACTCCATTGAATCAGTAATCCTGTCGGCGTAGAGTATTACTCTGCCGGTCAGATTTCTTGCTGCTCTTCCCGCGGTCTGAATAAGACTTGTTCTGGATCTCAGGAACCCCTCTTTATCAGCATCAAGAATTGCTACCATTGCTACTTCAGGGAGATCGAGTCCTTCTCGGAGGAGATTAACACCAACCAGCACATCAAAATCCGCGAGCCTGAGTTCTCTGAGGATTGAGACT
>DAOWAG010000170.1 GCA_030634715.1 Candidatus Aegiribacteria sp.
AATGATCCCCAGGCTGCTTGACCTTATTGCGCAGCTTCAGAATAGCGGCCTTGGCAACCTGGTAACCCTTGGCAATACACTTGATGACTGGATCGATGAAATAGTATGTATGTGGAGATATACGAAGAACAACGGTATCACAGAAGGCTTCCACAACAAGATGAAAATGATCGTTAGAAGAGCATATGGATTCAGAAACTTCGCAAACTATAGACTGAGAGTCAGAGCCTTATGTGCTTGAATTGGATAGGTGCCCCTGTTAATGGTGTAGAGCCATGGTGTAGAGCCGTCATTTTCGGAAATATCTGAAAATTCTGTAAGTTGGTACGCCCGACAGGATTCGAACCTGTGGCCTGCGGATTAGAAGTCCGCTGCTCTATCCAGCTGAGCTACGGGCGCACCGTAACAGATATGTACATCCGTGGGGCATGGTGCCCCACGGCATTTTGGTACGCCCCCCGGGAATCGAACCCGGAACCTACGGATTAAGAGTCCGTTGCTCTGCCAATTGAGCTAGGGACGCATAGTGGGGTGGGAGACCGGACTTGAACCGGCGACCACCTGATCCACAATCAGGGGCTCTACCAACTGAACTACTCCCACCACCGAAGCCCGCTGATTCTATTGTAAACGGTGTTCTTCGTCAAGGATATTTACTATGATTCTGCTGACTTATGTAATTAAAATATACGGATAACCTGGTCTTAATGTGATCCTGTATGGAGCAGAGAAATGAAATGTCCCCGTTGTTCAAGCAGTGATGACAGAGTAATTGATTCCCGTGCTGTAAGGGATGGAGAAGCCACACGCAGAAGACGCGAGTGCTCTGAGTGCGGATATAGGTTCACAACTTATGAGTACATTGAAAGATCATTTCCTGTTGTTGTGAAGAACGATGGTCGAAGAGAGCCTTTTGATCGTCATAAGCTTGAAAAAGGTATTGAAAGGGCATGTGAGAAGAGACCTGTAGCAGCGGAGGATTTACAGGATCTGGTTGACAGAATCATAGCAAAAGTAACTGAGGAATTCCCGGATGAAGTTACAGGCAAATTTATTGGCGAATGTGTTATGGAGTTCCTGCAGGAAGTTGACCAGGTAGCCTATGTCAGATTCGCCAGTGTTTACAGACAGTTCAAGGATGTGTCTCAGTTCAAGGAAGAGCTTGACAGACTTTTAAAGAATTAGTTTTTTTTTGAGGATTATTTAAAGTAACAGCGATACGCAATGCAGGATACAGGGGAGGCGTATGAGTAGAGTAGGTACATTCAGTGGAGGTACTCATCCTCTAGGGAATAAAGGACTAACAGCCGATAAACCGATCAGGAAAATTCCTGCTCCCGATATTGTCAGGATACCTTTATGCCAGCATCTTGGAGCTCCTTCAAAGCCGATTGTTAAAAAAGGGGATACTGTAATCAAGGGGCAGGAGATCGGCGCTCAGAACGGTTTCATAAGTTTGCCGACTCATTCTTCTGTAAACGGAACCGTAATTGGCATCGAGGAATACCCGATGCCTCACAGACGGAGCGGTCCTGCTGTGGTAATCGAGACAGAATCCGAAGACGGTGGTCAGATTTTCGAGAAATGGGAAGATTTTCACGATCATTCGCCTGCTGAGATTATCGAGAGAGTCAAACAGGCTGGTATCTCCGGAATGGGTGGTGCATGTTTCCCAACTTATGTGAAGCTATCCCCTCCTTCTGATAAGAAAATCGATACTCTGCTGATAAATGGAGTCGAATGTGAGCCATATCTGACGGCAGATGACAGACTTATGCTGGAAAGACCGGACGACATCATTCTGGGTATGCAGATTCTCGCATACACTCTGGGTGTTCAGCGATGTGTAGTCGGAATTGAAGTCAATAAGCCGGATGCAATTGATCTTATGCGGAAAAAAGGTGCCACCGTCCTGCCATTGAAGGTTAAATATCCGCAGGGTGCCGAGAAGCAGCTCATTGATGCCGTAACCGGCAGGGAAGTTCCCGCAGGAGGGCTTCCTCTGGATATTGGAGTTGTTGTGCAGAATGATGCGACAGCCGCAGCGGTTGCCAACGCCGTTCGAGATGGTGAACCTTCAATCAGACGGATAATTACAGTAACAGGTAAAGGAGTCTCCTCCCCGGGTAACTATGATGCCTGTGTCGGAACGCTGTTTGCTGATCTTATAGAGGAATCAGGTGGATATGCCGGTGATGTTGAGAGATTAATCAGCGGCGGACCAATGATGGGTGTTTCCCTTTACACAGATTGTGTTCCGGTGACCAAGGGTACAAGTGGGATTCTTGCTTTAACCGCACAGGAGGTCAGGGACATAGCGGAGGGACCATGTATCAGATGTGGAAAATGCGTGGATGTCTGCCCGCTTAAGCTTGTTCCAAGCATGATTGCCACAGCTGCTGAGAATGGAAAATGGGAAATGTCAAAGGAATTAGGCGCATTGAACTGCATGGCTTGCGGAACGTGCAGTTATGTCTGTCCGGCAGGAAGATATCTCGTTCATTATATCAAGAATGCTCAGGATGCAATACGATCCGGTCAGGGAGAGGGGGCATAAATGACAGACAAACGATTTGAACTTGCAATGTCACCCCATGTCGGCACGCAGCAGAATACAAGGAAGATCATGTTCGATGTGGTTATAGCTCTGCTTCCTGCGTTAGCTGCTGCTGTCTGGTTCTTTGGACCTGGAGTACTGTTTCTTGTCGCTCTGAGTGTTGGAGCGGCTGTTCTAGCAGAGTACCTGTGCCTTAAGTTCATGAAGAAACCTGTACGTTTCGCATTTGATGGCAGCGCAATTGTAACGGGTATTCTCCTGGCGTACAATGTACCACCCGGAGTTCCATGGTGGCTGCCGATCCTGGGATCCTCTTTCGCGATTGTTGTAGGCAAGCAGGCATTCGGAGGCCTTGGGCACAATATTGTAAATCCCGCTCTCCTTGGTCGCGCGTTTCTGATGGCAAGTTTTCCAATTCTGATGACCGCTGGATGGATAGCACCTGAAGAGTGGAGAAACGAACGGAATAATCCCTGGGAGACAAACGGAATTGTGCAGGAAGAATTGCTGAAAATGCCAAATGCTGATGCAATTTCGGGAGCCACTCCACTCAACGCTCTGAAACAGAGTTTTGATCTGGATAGAAGTGCTGATCTTGCGTATGAAGAAGGCAACCACACAGAAGCCGCAGACCTTGAAGCAAGAGCTTGCGGCATACGACACGCATTGTCACAGAAATCTACATACCTTAATCTCCTTGTTGGAAGAAGAGGTGGATGCATTGGTGAAACATCTGTCCTTCTTCTTCTTGCTGGAGCGCTTTTCCTTATTATCAGAGGTGTTCTTGAAATCAGGCTCCCCTTGTGTTATCTGGGCACGGTAGCTCTTTTTGCATGGGTATTCGGAGGGAGCGGATGGTTTAACGGTGATCCGCTTTTCCATGTTCTCGCAGGTGGAGTAATCCTGGGGGGATTCTTCATGGTTTCGGATATGGTGACAACTCCTGTGACACCCAGAGGAAGGATCATATTCGGAGTCGGAGCTGGATTGTTAACAATGGTTATCAGAAGGTGGGGTGGATATCCGGAGGGATGTTCATATTCCATACTCCTGATGAATCTTGTAACTCCGCTGATTGATCGATTTACTCAACCAAAGATTTTCGGGGAGGTGAAAGAGAATGACTGAAATGCTTAAACTGGGTCTTGTGCTGATGCTTGTAGCGCTTATCGCCGCAGTGGCTCTTGGCCTTGTGAACAGCCGTACCGCCCCGATCATTGAAATACAGCAGGAACTTGAGAAACAGAATGCCATGTCTGAGGTAGCTTCAAGCCTAATGCCCGATGACAGCCTGGCATTTGATTCTCTTTCAATAAGTGAT
>DAOWAG010000018.1 GCA_030634715.1 Candidatus Aegiribacteria sp.
ATCTCTTATTCTCTGGATCTCGTATTTCTTAACTCCACTTGGATGGATATGGCTCTCACATCATGCGGGAAGCACAGTAAATGCGAAAGATCTGGCTTCAGCATGGTTCATCAGCCAGCTAGGTAGATATATGCCGGGGAAAATATGGTTATTTGCGGGAAGAGTCGGTTTTCTGAAATCAACTGGACTCTCTACATTCAAAGCCACAAGTGTACCTTTCCTTGAAGTACTTTTCACCGCTGCTGCGGCAGGATTAGCCGCAACTGTTCCAATCATCCTGACTGAGAGTATCTCATTTGCCGATTCCGGTTTGAGAACAGTAATTCTAGCCGCGGGCGTGTGTGTGCTGATTATTCCGCTCCTCACTCCCATCCAAAGATGGCTCTATAAACTGAAATATGGAACAATCCCTGATACACTTGCTCTCCCTGGAGTCAAAGGTTCTTTAAAACTGCTTATGCTATATTCGGGGCTCTGGTGGCTTCGAGGGTTAACTCTTTTTCTCTGGCTTAAAGGTTTTGGGGTTCAGTCTATTGATTTCTGGATATGCTGTGCAGCTGCCCCACTCTCATGGCTGGCCGGTTATATTGTATTCCTTTCTCCAGGGGGAATCGGGATTAGAGAAGCAACTGCAGTAGCCATCGTCGCTCCTTCAGGGGTAACTGGTCCCGTACTTGCAGTTATTGCGGGACAGCGAGTGCTTCTATCAATTGCAGAAGTATTCTTTGCACTTATTTCAACTGGAAAAGCAAAGATATTCAGAAGGGAAAGATAAGATTGATGAGGCTCCCGAAAAATACTGGATTCTTACTATTTCTTATTCCTGCAGTAATTTTAACCTATTCGTCTGTATTTCTCTCCGGAAATCTTCCTGGAGGAGATCTCAGTGATACCGTCAGCCAGGGGTATCCATTCTTTACATATACAGCAGAGTCCCTGCAGGATGGACACATTCCCCACTGGAATCCATACGTGTTTTGCGGTATTCCATTCTACTCCTCATTTTCTGCGCCTGTCTTCTATCCTGTTAGAGGTCTGCTTTTGCTTGCATCGGGCGTCGAGGGTACAATCCGTTTTCTCTTCCCTATCCATATGCTTCTCGGAGGGATATTTGCCTGGCTTTTCCTCGGTTCAATAGGTGTGAGTAAATGGGGCAGAATAGTGGGAGTCCTTGCCTTCGCCACAACGACCTGGTCTAATACTTTATTTTATGCAGGGCATGGTAGCAAAATAATCTGCTGGAGCTTTCTCCCTCTCCTTCTCTATTCCTGCGAAAAATGGATACAGACAAAAAGAGGAACATTCATAGCCCTGGGTGGAATAGCGCTTGGAATGCAGGCTCTTGCCAGCCATCCTCAAATGTTCCTTTACTCTTCTGGTGCTGCTCTGATTTGGATCAGTTTCAGAGTCTTCTCTCAGAAGGGTAATCTCAAGAAAAACGCGGGATTGGCTCTTTCAGGATTCTTACTAATCCTTCTGCTGTCAGTGGCAATTGGCGCGGTTCAGCTTCTTCCCGGATACAATTTCTCCAGGCACTCAACACGAGGGGTTGATCTATCACTTGATAAGGCTGCGAGTTACTCACTGCCTCCGGAAGAGACACTAACAATGCTGTTTCCTCACCTTTTTGGATATAGACACGGATTCCCTGACAGTATGATCTCCGGTGTTCCTTATTACTATGGCAGACTTGGGCTCAGATTGAGCAGTGAATTCACCGGCATTGCAGTATTCCTTCTTGCGCTTGCGGCCTTTCTTGGTTCGAAAAAAAGATACAGATGGCCATTTCTGGCAATCATGATTACAGGTCTTCTGATATCATGGGGAGGTTACACTCCCATATTTGAAATTCTGTATCGAATAATACCATTCTTCAGAAAACTGAGAGCGCCACATATGGCTGCTTTCCTGACAACTTCAGCAATTGCTCTGGCTGCGGGTCCCGGATTCGACGCTATTTTCGGGAAAGACAAATTTCCAGAGAAAAGATTCCTGAAGGTAATAGCCGTCTTTGCAGGAATATGTGTCTGTATTTATCTGCTTGCAGGTTCATTACTTCCAGGCCTGCAATCAGGCTGGTGGAACAGGATGGGAAATCCGGATGCAACTGGATACTCATTTGTTGTTCAGAGACGTGCTGATCTGGCTGCGCCTGATTTCCTGAAAGCAGCAGGAGCTGCTTTTGTGCTGGGAAGTTTACTGTATTTTAAGAAACACATGAAGACCAAACTTGCTATTCCCGGAATTGCATTGATAGCATTACTTGCGATTGAGACTATTCCAATAGACAGAGATTTTCAGGTATACCTTCCGGAAACGGATGTGAGCGATCTTTTTGTCGAATCTGAGGGTTTATCCAATACCGTTGGTTCCGGAAGATTGTTTCCCGGAGGAAACGAGTTTGTTCCATTGCATATTCGTTCTGTAACCGGCTATCATGCCGCCAAACCAGCTGTCGCAGAAGATCTGCAGTCTGTTCTGTCTTCAGGAGGCATCTTCTCACTCCGCCAGACCGCATATACAGTGCTGCAAGCTGATGGGGAAAATCTGACATACGCTCAGGTACGGAATACTTTACTGAATCAAGCTTCCGCAGAGGATTCAACATCATTGGACACACTCCGTGCACTTGTCCCGGAAATTCCCTTGCCAAGAACATGGTTTGCCAGCAGCTGGATACTTCTGACAGAAGAACAGTGCCTGGCAGCTATTGCGTCAGGAATAAATTTCCAGAACATTTCAATACTGTATGAAAATCCTGGATTGCCGGAGTCGATTAATAGTCTGGATGCGGAGGCTTCGATTGTAGTTGATGAAGCAGAAAGGGTAATCATTCATACTTTGAATGAATCGGAAGGCCTTCTTATTCTTGCTGATACATGGTATCCAAGGTGGCAGGTCAGTATTGATGGTGAACCGGCTTTAATGCTTCAGGCTAATCACTGGCAGCGAGGTGTTCGCGTGCCTGCCGGATCTCATGTTGTGGAATTCAACTTCGATTCATCGGATTTCAGTATGGGTCTCCTTTTATCAATTACAGGATTGATATGCGCCATTCTCCTTATTGTATTTGATCTAATAATCAGAAGAAAACGGAAATCAGCATAATGGTCAAGGATCGAAAAAAACTGTTCCACCTGCTGACCACCTGGGGTGGAGTACTCCTTCTTATTGTCGCTATTCTCTATTTTGCTCTGGAACTATGGCCCAAATGGCAACCAGCACTGATTGGATTCTGGGAAAACTCAAGAGACAGCGCAAGCCTGCCCATGATTGGATTATCGTTTATCTCACTGTTACTGGGATACTATTTTGCTCCAGCGCCATGGAGGAAAATCCTGGAAGCCCTAAAAATCCCAAAGATTGATAAAGGTGAAGTCAGGCGCAACTGGTACACAACCCAGATGGGGCAGTACGTTCCAGGTAAACTCTGGATGATTGTCGGAAGAATCACCTTCCTGAAAGCACACGGAACCGGTCCTGTAAAGGCTATAACAGCCTTCATCCTGGAAAACCTCTACATGATGGTTGCTCTGACAATCATGGCATTAATAGCGCTTCCATTCCTCAGAATGGCGAATGTACCGATTCCTGTAATAATCGCTCTCTGGATTTCAGCAGGTCTTGGAGTTGTAATGCTCTTCGCACCGAAAATACAAAGGGTCCTCACTCATAAGCTCAGTCATAGACTGGGAGCGGATATCGATGACCTGCCTCATATCTCTCACAGGCACCAGGCTGTATTCATAGGGTACAATCTTCTTTCATGGAGCCTTCGGAGTATGGCTCTGTACTTCTGGTTCAGGGGCTTCGGAGTTCAATCCGACCCACCATTTGCGATGATTGCAATCTGTCTTCTTGCGGGTCCTGTGTCCTGGTTCATCGCGCTTATAATGGTTTTCATACCGGGTGGAATTGGAATAAGGGAAGGTGTTCAGGGTCTTCTTCTTTCGGGCTTCGTACATGGTGGTGTTGAAGTTGCTACAGTCATCGCACTTGGTCAGAGAGTAATGCTCATTGTTGTTGAAGGGTTATATGCTCTTCAGGCTATTATCTACGGGGCTATGAGAAGAAAATTCACTGAGAAAATGAATCATATCGAGCAGATCTTTCATCTCGCAGGCAGTATTTTCAAGGGAGCCCTGGCGATGCACAGGCTCTCACCGCCACCACAGCCGATCAATGTGACGTTCTCCATCACAAGACGTTGCCAGTCAAGATGCAAGACATGTTATATATGGAAGCATGATGAGGGTGATGACCTTGATCTGCAGATAATAGAGCGTCTCTTCCGTTCTATCGGCTGGACATATTTTTTCAACGTTTCGGGTGGAGAACCATATCTCAGGGATGATCTGCCGGAAATCATAGAACTTGCATGCAGATATATGCATCCTGCTGTTATTCACATTCCCACAAATGGACTTGCTCCGGACAAAATCGAACGCCTTACTAGAGAAACTCTTGAGATCATGGAAAAGATTGCCCCGGGAACGGTACTCACGATTAAACCCTCATTTGACGGGATAGGCAAGATGCACGATGAAATCAGGGGAGTACCTGGGAACTTCGAGAAATTGCTTGATACATTAGAGAGACTTAAAAAACTCAGAAAGGAATACAAATACCTTCATGTAGGAGTGGGCACTGTCATCTCTCGCTTCAACGCGCCGCATCTGCGGGAAATAATCGCTTATGCGAAGAACCTTGATGTAGATACATACATTAATGAAGTTGCGGAAGAGCGGGAGGAGTTTTTCAATCTGGGCTCCGGGATCACACCGAACAGTCATAGTTATGAAGAACTTATGGCGATATTCAAAACTTCGGTCAGAGAGAATATTAAGAAAATGAAGATACTTCCCCGGATTACTACCGCAATGAGGCTGGTCTATTACGATCTGACCGTCAGACTTCTCACCGAGAAGAAGCAGATCATCCCGTGCTCTGCAGGATTGTTGAATGTTCACATTAATTCAGATGGAAGTATCTGGCCTTGCGCAGTACTCGCATACAAGGGTAAGATGGGATCTCTGGATAGTGAAACGGATTTCATGGATATCTGGCGATCGAAAAAATCAACTGAAATCAGAAAATCAATCAGAAGAGGTGAATGCGCATGCCCGCTGGCCAATCAGGCATACTCCAACATTCTACTTCATCCACCAAGTCTGATGAAAACCCTCTGGATAGCACTCAGAGGGAAATGAATCGAATCAGAATAGAAGATTGTCATAAGTCTACTCCTGACGCAGCACTTTTATGATCGTTGACGGGGATGACTGGGGGAGATCTCCGGCATTGAGCACGATGTCTACACCTGAGATTATGTTATCAGGAATTGCCGAAATGCTTAGTGAGCTGTCTTCACCCGCATGATTGGCGCTGGTGGAGACCAGCGGGATACCGCAGCGCTTCAGAAGCTGTTCGCTCAGGGCGTCGGCGGGATGACGGAGTGCCACTGTGTTATCCTTTCCCCTGACCCATTCAGGACACCTGTTCCCTGCTGGAAGCACAAAGGTAAGTCTGCCCGGCCAGCGTAGCAGAAGAATTTCACGCACTTCGGGATCAATTCCATCTGTAAGAGACTCCGCCATGGATAGACCATCTACGATGAGTATGAATGGTCTCGGTCTATCGTAACCCTTGATCTTCGCAAGCCTCTTCACAGAATCCATTCTATCGGCACGGCACAGTATTCCGTAAACGGTATCGGAAGGGTAAAGGACTATACCTCCGGAGAGAAGCAGTGAAACTGCTTTCTCAATGGCATCCTCTTCAGGATTGGTGAGACCTATGGAGAATTCAGGTGTTTTCACCGACCAATGTCCTTCCAATATCCTTTCTGAAATATTTCTTTTTAAAATCTATCTTATCAAGCTCCAGGTAGGTTCTATCAAGAGCATCACTCAATGAATCTCCAATAGCTACCACGCTGAGCACTCTTCCCCCACTGGTTACGATCCCTTTATCTGCCTTCTTTGTTCCCGCATGGAAAACAGCAGCGCCTTCAATTCTCTCCAGACCGGAAATGAGAAAACCCTTTTCATATGACGATGGATATCCGCCTGAAGCCATCACAACGCAAGCGCAACAGCCATCCTTGATTGAGATCTTTTCTGGAAGTGATCCTCCACGAGCAGCAGTGTAAAGAAGATCCGCAAGATCATCATCAATCATGGGAAGCACTGCCTGAGTCTCCGGATCCCCAAACCGAACATTAAATTCCAGAACTTTTAGACCATCATCGGTAAGCATCAAACCAGCGTATAGAACTCCTCTGTAATCGATACCCCGTGAAGCCAGTTCCCTGAGAACCGGGAGAATGATTTCCTCTCTGGATGTTTCGCAGAAATCTTTCACAATTTCAGGTGGAGGGCAGATGGCTCCCATCCCTCCTGTATTCGGACCTGAATCTCCATCGCCAAGCCGTTTGTGATCTCTACTCGGTGGAAGAACAACACAATCAGTTCCGCTGCAGATGGCGAGTATGCTGACTTCCATGCCCTCAAGCCGCTCTTCGACAATAACATGCTGACCCGACTCACCAAGCCTGCCTTCGAAAAGGCTGTCAAGGATAGAGCTTGCTTCATCAGGTTCATCTGGTAGAAATACGCCTTTACCAGCCGCAAGGCCGTCAGCTTTGAGCACAAATCCTTTTACGTTCTCACCCATGTACTTCATGGCCGAGTCTGTGTCTGTGAATACCCTACTCCGTGCTGTAGGTACGCCTGCGGAATTCATGATTTCCTTTGCGAACCATTTACTGCCTTCAAGCCTGGAGGCCATCTCCCCTGGACCAAAACAGGAAATACCTTCGGCTCGGAGCGCATCTCCCAATCCGAAGACCAATGGCACCTCTGGACCGACAACAACCAGATCGATACTCCTGTCACGGGCAAGCGAAACAAGACCTCCAATATCATCAGCTTCGACCGATTCAAGCACTCCGAGTTCCGCCATACCGGGATTACCCGGAGCACAGAACAGAGTGTGTCCTCCAGATCTGGACAGAGACCAGGAAATCGCGTGCTCTCTTCCTCCACTGCCTACAACGAGTATTCTCATTTATTCTCCCTGGCTCTGTAGATGTGTTTTTCAGTCGGGAATTCCCTGCCCCGCACCTCATGACAGTATTCCTTCACAGCCCCAAGGATAATCTCGTCAAGCTGTACATATTTCTTAAGGAACTTCGGTTTGAATTCGCCGGAAAGACCGAGCATGTCATTCACAACCAGTATCTGCCCATCCGTATACCTTCCCGCTCCAATGCCAATGGTTGGAACGGACAGCTCATTCGTTATCTCGCGAGCAAGCTCCTCCTCGATACTTTCGAGCACTACAGAAAAGATACCCGCCTCCTGAAGAGCAAAAGCTTCTGACAGCATCCTCTCGCGCTGATCATTGTAGACGACCCTGTATCCTCCGATCTGCCTTATTGACTGGGGCAGGAGTCCTATATGACCCATCACAGGAATCCCGGAATCGATAATAGCTTTTACACGTGAAACGGATCGCTCGTTTCCGCCCTCCAGTTTAACCGCATCAGCTTCTCCCTCTGAAAGAAATCGAGCAGCGTTCTTCACAGCTTGAGCATCGGAGCACTCATAAGATCCAAAAGGCATATCTCCTACGACGAGGGTATTCTCCGCTCCCCGGCTGACCGCTTTCGTATGAACCAGCATGATATCAAGGTTAGCAGAAAGGGTTGTCTCCTCGCCAAGAACCACCATGGCAAGTGTATCCCCGACAAGTATAAAATCCACTCCGGCCTCTTCTTCAAGCTTTGCGGTTGTAAAATCATATGCAGTAAGCGATACGATCCTTTCACCCTTTTCTTTCTTTAAGAGAAGAGATCTTACATTTCCCTTCATTCAAGTTTCTCCTTCCCGGCACCACTGGAACCAGGTTTCGCAACAACTTCCGGAAGCAGCCATCTATAGACAATAATGTAGGAAACAACAGCATATAGAAGACCTGCTACAATATCAATAATGTAATGTTCGGCTCCATATATGATTTCAAAGCATATTCCAATGACCAGAATGGATATCCACCAGGCTTTCCATCCAAACTCCTTGAATGCCATTATCATTATCAGTATCGGCACTCCTGCGTGAAGTGAAGGCATTGCGCCTCTTGGGCTTGGACTGAAGGCTGAGATTATACCTCCCGGTGCCAGTTCACCAAGCGCTCTGATTGTAATTCTCTCCACATGAGGAATTGCGTTCTCAAGAGAAGCCATCCATGGTGGAGTCAGCGGGAACAACACATATGTTGCGTACCCGGCAAGTGTCAGCAGAGTAATCGCCACAGTTGCCCGTTTCATCCGTTCAACTCCGCGTTTGAGCAGCAGAAGCAGTGGGAATACTATTGGGATAAAGAAGAGAGTTGAGTGGAAGATCGCAAACAGATAATCGTACCAGGATAATTGTCCATGTTGATAGAGATGCTGCTGCAGCCAGACAACAGGAAGCGAACCAAACAGTTTTTTCTCTAAAGCGATGATCCCTGCGCCATGAAATTCCTGAAAATGTGATGTCACAACAAACTGCAGTTGCCAGTAGGACAGCACAAGAACCAGGTAGAATAACCAGGGTTTAAGTACTGTGGGGAACTTTCTCCATTTGTATAGAAGGAAACACAGAGCAAATGAGAGAAGCGGTACAGGTACCCTGGGAACGAGACGAATCAATGGAACAAATACGAGAATAGCAGTGTAGACGGTAAAGATAATGAGAATCCATCTGTAACTTCGGTCATCGACCGACGAATATAACGTCCTCAACGATACCAAGTTATTACCTTTCGGGGATGTGTATTCTACCCCTTTAAGAAATGCGGGGGCCATATCCCATGAGAATGTATCTCAAAACAGGGCTAAAGGACTTACGACGGCCTGTTGCTGCCTCTGTCTACCTGTTTTACCAGATCACGCATCGGCAAATCATCGGGGCGCAGCCTTCATCGGTTGTTTTTGCCACTCTCAGCAATCGGCCCCCTGTATCAAAAAGTTAATAATATGTTGTGGTGGTGTCAATTCTCCCCTTGGAGTATCCGTTGCTCTGAATTAGTTTTCGCATTAAGGATAATAGATAACTTGCGCTCTAACAGGAAGCAGATCAATGGCAAAAAATATTACGAATCCAGAAAAAGATTACGCACGGTGGTACCAGGATGTTATCAGAGAAGCTGAATTATCGGATTCTGCTCCTGTAAGGGGATGCATGGTCATCAGACCCTATGGATTTGCCATATGGGAAAACATCAAGGCGAGCCTGGATCGCAGCTTCAAGGATACCGGTCACAGTAACGCATACTTTCCAATGCTTATCCCTCAGAGTTTCATTAATAAGGAAGCTGAACACGTCGAAGGGTTTGCGCCGGAACTGGCAATTGTAACTCATGGTGGCGGCAAGAAACTTGATGAACCACTTGTCCTCAGACCAACATCCGAAACAATTATTAACCATATGTTCTCGAAGTGGATAAACAGTTACCGTGATCTTCCAATGCTGCTGAATCAGTGGGCGAATGTGATTCGATGGGAAATGAGACCAAGAGCATTCCTTCGAACCACAGAATTCCTCTGGCAGGAAGGGCACACAGCGCACGCAAATGAAGAAGGAGCAAGAGAAGAAACTCTTCGAATGCTGGGAGTCTATGAGGATTTTGCGAGGAACGTTGCAGCAATCCCTGTTATCCCAGGCAAAAAAACCGAACGTGAGAAGTTTGCCGGCGCAGTAGCCAGTTATACCATTGAAGCGATGATGGGGAATGGATGGGCACTTCAGAGCGGCACAAGCCATTATCTGGGTACAAACTTCGCCAAAGCGTTCAATACAATGTATCTGGATAGCAACAATGAGCAGAAATACGTTCATCAAAGCAGCTGGGGTGTATCAACCAGACTGATTGGTGGTCTAATCATGGTCCATGGTGATGAGAATGGACTCCGTCTGCCCCCCAGACTTGCACCCGTTCAGGTTGTAATCGTACCTATCCTCAAGGATGATACAAAAGAAGAAACCATGAGAATTGCGGAGAAGATAGCATCAGAACTCAAGAACAGTGGAATCAGAGTTACATTGGACGACCGCGAAGGCATGAGTCCCGGTTTCAAATTCAATTACTGGGAAGTGAGAGGTGTTCCTCTCAGACTTGAAATAGGCCCACGGGATATCGAAGAGGGATTCGTAATGCTCAGCCCCAGAAACAATCCTGGAAGAGACGGGAAATTCAAGGTGCCCCTGGATAATGTTATTAACGAGCTGCCGGGATTGCTGGATAAAATCCAGGAAGAAATGCTCAATGAAGCGACAGCGAAATTGAATGAAAGAACATTTACAGTAGAATCCTATGAAGAATTCTCGAAAGCTATCAAAGAAAAACCGGGCTTCTACAGTGTATGGTGGGATGGTGACACTGATGACGAAATCAGACTCCAGCAGGAGACAAAAGCCACAGTCAGATGTATCCCCCTGGATCAGTCCGGGGGTTCGGGCAGGTGCATCATGACAGGCAGAGAAACAGACGTGAAAGTTATTCTCGCCAGAGCATATTAGCACCGGAGGAATGATATGCATACCCTCTTCCTTCTTGTTCTTCTTACTCAGACACCGGTTCCAACGGGACCAGTGCAGTGTTCAATGGCACAGGTCGAGCCATCTCCACTCTCCATTCTTCCTGCAGATTTTCATAGATCAATTTTTCTCTCTCCCGACAGAGGTGATTCGGATGTAATCATCGTAATAGCAGGGGGACTTGAGAATCCACTGGCTTCAGAGCTTGCGCAGTTTGAGTCCGATCTGTCAGCGGAGGGTTGGAATGTCACTCCCTGGATTATGAGTGGAGGGTCAGCAGCTGATCTCAGAGCATTCCTTCAGATGCACTCAGATATCAGTGGAGCAGTACTTGTCGGAAACCTTCCCAGAGCGTGGTACGAGATGGATGAATTCACAGGGCAACACGAGGAATTTCCGATGGATCTCTATCTGATGGACCTTGACGGAATATGGACTGACAGCGATGCAGATGGTTTGCTGGATGGTCATTCCGGTGATAAAGCGCCGGAGATCTGGGTGGGAAGAATTGATGCTCATGCGATGGAATTCGGAAACGAGATCAGTCTATTGAAAGATTACTTCACTGCAAACCACCTTTACAGAACCGGGAGTCTGTCGGTACCAGCACGTGCTCTTGCATTCAACGATAATGACTGGAGTTATTATGGCAGCTCCGGTCTTGAGTATATCTATTCGACGGTTGAAGTGATTAACAATACATCTCAGACTACCGCGGACAACTACAAGGCAGAACTGGCAGAAGGTTACGAATTCGTTCATCTGATGTCCCATTCCTCTCCATGGGGTCATACTTTCAGAATACCGTCCGGTTACGGCGGCACGGTTTTGGCTCCCGAGATTTCCTGTGTAAACCCGCAGACTGTATTCGTTCAGCTTTTTGCTTGCTCCAACTGCAGGTGGACGGAACCTGACTGTCTTGGAAACTGGTATCTCTTCGGAACGGATTAC
>DAOWAG010000219.1 GCA_030634715.1 Candidatus Aegiribacteria sp.
AAAAACGTCTCCCGGATAGAGTCCGAAGACACGTATTATCAGGCTGTCACTAACAAAGGAGTTGCCGGTTACATCAATCGATCCCACTTCCAGTGCGACCGATACTGATATTACAGCAACTAGAAGAATAATGAAGTTATATCTCAATTCTCGACTCTTCCATGTATTGTGTTCGTGTTGATTTCTTCCATACTTCGATCTTCGGAGATTCTGAACAGAATTCTGTTTTCTTCTCTGACTGCTATTACTGAATCACCAGAAGAAAACTCTTGTCTGAGTATTGCGTCAGTCAGAGGATCTTCAAGAAGCCTTCGAATCGTTCTTCTGATATGTCTGGCGCCTGCCTCAGGATCATAACCAGCTTCAGTTATTAAAGTTAACGCCTCAGGTGAAAGTGAAATAGTGATGCCCAGCTCAGAAAGCCTCTCATCGACAGCGTTCATCTGAAGTTTCACAATCTGCTCCATATCAGAGAATTCCAGCGGATTGAATACGATAATCTCATCAAGTCTGTTAAGAAATTCCGGATTGAACCGAATCTTCAATGCATCAAGAACAATGCTATCTACTCGTTCAGCTTCTGAACCTTTATCATCGGATGAGAATCCCAGTCTACTTCCCGAAATGAGATCCCGGGAAGCGATGTTGCTTGTCATAATCAGTATCGTGTTGGTGAAATCGATCTCTCTTCCGTAATTATCAGTCATTCGGCCATAATCCATAACCTGGAGCAGCAGATTGTACAGATCGGTGTGAGCTTTTTCTATCTCATCTAAAAGTACAATGGAATAAGGTCTTCGCCGGACTTTTTCGGTCAGTTGCCCACCCTCGTCATATCCGACATAGCCTGGAGGAGCTCCTACAAGTCTTGAACCCGCGAAGCTCTCCTGGAATTCCGACATATCAATTCTGATCAAAGCGGACGGATCACCGAAAACCATTTCAGCCAGAATTCTCGCAGTTTCAGTTTTGCCGACTCCTGAAGGACCCAGAAACAGGAAAGTCCCGGCGGGTCTGTCTATATCCCGGAGTCCGACGCGGCTACGTCTGATCGCTCCGGATATTGTTCTGATCGCTTCCGACTGACCTACAATCTTTTCAGAAAGGCGATCCTCGAGATCAAGCAACCCAACAGTCTCGCTTCTGCCGACTCTACTGACCGGAATACCAGTCATATCGGATACCACTTCCGCAACCTGATCTTCCGAAACCGGTGCAACATGAATCTCCGACAGCCATGCTGAGCGAGTTTCAGCCAGTTTCTTCTCGAATAATTCTATCTGTTCACGAAGCTGAAGCACGGTTTCAAAATCTTCCCGGCCGGATGCCTCCTGCCTCTGGTTACGCATATCGGTTAGTTCATCCATCATATCCTGTATGTAACGCGGTATTTTATAGTGGGATACTCTGTTCTTGGAACCTGCTTCATCCATCACATCGATTGCCTTGTCTGGAAGAAATCGTCCACTTATGTATCTTGAGGCAAGTTTTGCACATGCCTGAATAGCTTCATCTGTATATAATGCTCCGTGATGTTCTTCGTACCTTTGTCTGAGACCTTCCAATATATCAATAGTTTCCGATACTCCAGGTGGATCTACAGGAACAGGCTGAAAACGTCTTTCAAGAGCCCCATCCTTCTCTATACGTTTTCTGTATTCATCAAGTGTGGTTGCCCCTATGCACTGGAGTTCACCTCTAGCCAGAGCTGGTTTAAGCAGATTAGCGGCATCAAGTGCACCTTCAGCGGCACCTGCTCCAACCAGAACATGCACCTCATCGATGAAGAGAATTATATCTCCGGATTCGGCAACCTCAGTCAGCAGCTTCTTCAATCTCTGCTCAAACTGTCCTCGATACTTCGTGCCGGCTACAACAGCAGCCATATCAAGAGCAAGAACGCGCTTTCCCGCAAGAAGATTGGGTGTTTTTCCGGATGCTATCAAGCTGGCAAGGCCTTCAACAATAGCTGTCTTCCCGACACCTGGCTCACCGATTAGAACTGGATTTGATTTCTTTCGTCTGCATAAAACCTGCATGATTCTGTTTATCTGCTGTTCTCTGCCTATGACAGGATCAAGATTACCCTCTCGAGCCATTTTTGTCAGATCTCTGCAGAAATAGTCAATTCCCGGTATTTCCTGTGTCTGTTTCTGTTTTAAATCACTATCGGATTCAATATGCAGTGGAAGCTCAGCGGCTGCATCCTCAGCAGCCTTCAGGAATACACCCTTCTCTCGAAGTATGCTTGAGGCCTGACAGTTGCCTACCGATAATAGACCCAGAAGAAGATGATGTGTACCTGTTGCCGGTGCGCCGCTGCTGACAGCTTTTCTCACCGCTTCGCGCCTGACCAGTCTTGCCTTGGTTGTCCATCCAATCTCTCTGAGACTGACCTCATTTGCGACAGGTCGGCGCATAAGGTTTTCCAGCCGGGTTCTGAGTACGCCAATTCTAACACCGAGTTCGTGAAGTATGATGAGTGCAGCTGAACCTCTTACAGAAATCAGACCGAACAGAATATGTTCCGAGGTAACTTTACTCTGTCCAGCCTTTTCAGCTTCCTTTACCGATATTTCAAGAGCAGCTCTTGCTTTTTCGGTCAGAATGTCAGGCACTTAGTTCTCCTTCTTTGAATTCGCGGGTTCTGAAACACATCTATCCAGCACAGTTGCTATTGTTCCTTAGATAATAAAGATAACGCTGCTAGTGAAACTCTGCAATCATTATACCAGAATTCCATCCTCCAGAGTCAGCTTTCTGTGAGCCCTGTCAGCAAGCTCGATATTGTGTGTAGCGATAACAAACGCCTGATTTCTCTTCTCAGCCAGTTCCAGTATAAGGTTTTCAACCAGCATACTGTTATCAGCGTCAAGATTACCGGTAGGTTCATCAGCCAGAACTACTGAAGGAGACAGAATCAACGCTCTGGCCACGGCAGCCCTCTGGCGTTCTCCTCCGGAAGCCTGGGAGGGAAAATGTTCTCCCCTGCCCATAAGTCCAACTTCATCAAGCATCTGCTCAGCAGCATCAAGCGCGTCTTTTCGCGAATTACCGGCGAGCATGGACGGCATGGCTACGTTTTCAAGCAGCGTAAACTCATCAAGAAGGTGATGAAACTGAAACACAAAACCCAGTGCCCGATTTCTGATCCTTGCTCTTCCTGTTTCATTCACAGCCCATACATCCGTTCCGCCAACTGTTACAATTC
>DAOWAG010000243.1 GCA_030634715.1 Candidatus Aegiribacteria sp.
GCTGCTTGCCCTGATAAGGAAGCTTGGTGGCCAGTTTTCGCGGATCCGGTTGAACGAACATGCCGCTATCCAGACACCGGATCTGCGACGACCCCGTTTCAGGCACATGAGAAAAACGAGGAAGTCAAAATTCGAAACCACCCATCGGGCTTATGCATACTGGCAGATACGCATATGCGACTTGGAGAAATGTATGGCCAAGACATTTCTTCCATGGAGCAGTGTGTCCTTCAATCTTCAACTGAAAGATCCAATTGAAGAGTTTCTGGAAGAAAACGCTCCCTGGCGGGGGATAGCAGGCAGTTATATCGTTACTCTCGGTCCGGAATCAAAAGCAGAGAAGGGTCATCGGAGCGGACTTCCTGTACTGGAAGCTTCGGTGGGTGCTTTCACACGGATGTGGTTCGGAGTCAGACCGGCGTCCGGACTTGCTGTAACAGATGATCTTGTCGGACCGGAGGGACTTCTGAAACAACTGGATGAAGTACTCCGACTGCCGAAACCAAATAATGACTGGGAATATTGATAAGGAGAAGTGTATGAAAGTTGTTGCGTTTATTGGAAGTCCAAGAGCCGATGGTACAACTGATGCCCTGGTCAGGCAGGTGCTCAATGGAGCTGAGGATAAGGGGGCTGATACGGCCATTTTCCATATTGGTTTATTGAATATCAACGGGTGCCACGCATGCATGAAATGCAGAAAAACAGGTATATGCGTTCAGGATGATGATATGAAACCGCTTTTTGATGAGATCCGCAATTCCGACTGCATAGTACTAGGTACACCGATCTACTTCTATTACATGACCGCCCAGTTGAAGGCTTTTACTGATAGACTCTTCAGTCTTGTTGGAGATAATTATGAGTCCAGGATTGCTGAAAAGAAAACTGTGTTTGTCGTAACTCAGGGCGCAGATGACCCTGCAATATTCAAATCTCAGATTGACAGTATGATCAGCGCCTGGGGTATAGCCGGGCTTAATGTCACGGAAACGATTCATGCCTGTGCGATCTCGGACATAGAGCAGTTGGAAGAGGATGAGGAACTTATGGAAAAGGCCTTTACCGCAGGACAGAATCTGATCGACTGAAAAGACCCTGGAAGGGAGAAATGATGTTCTTAGTAATCCTGTTCCTGCTCCTGCAAACACCGGGCTCGTCAGCACTCGAAGAAACACCCTTATTCAGTGAACTCGTAGAGGTCGAAATAGTCTCCATCGATGGTTTCAGAGTCATAGGTATGTACTATACAGGCTCTAACGCAGAGGAAGTAATGGCGCTCTGGGAGGAATTTGTGCCAAGGATAAAGGAAATACCAGGAGTCGATATGGATGACGATGCCTACGGAGTCCTCTTTGGCTATGACGTCATTAGCGGGGAGTACAGCTACCTTGCGTGCGTCGAATCCGATATGACAGAACCTCTTCCCGAAGGCATGATGGGATTGAGTATCGCGGATGGTGAATATGCAGTATTCACATTCCCATTCTCCTTTCTCGGAGAGATCTACACCTACACTTACTCTGAGTGGCTGCCGGAATCGGCATACTCACATGGAGCCGGCTACGATTTCGAGTACTATCCGGCTGAATTCATTCCCTCCGAAGAGAATTTGTTGATGCAGCTCTTCATCAGTGTGGAGTAGACCGGGAGATAGTTGTCTCTGGACGCGCTCTTCTTAGCGATAAAGAACCTGATTTATGGCTGAAGCTTTATTAATCTGAGTTCGGGTTAACTTTCAAGGTAAGAAGCCACAATCCCAGCCAGAACAAGCGAACAGAGCTTGGATTCCGCCGAGTCTGCACGGGATGTGAGCGTTACTGGATGTGTTGCACCCATTATTACGGCAGCACCTTCAGCGCTTGAAAGGAAAAGCAGTGTTTTGTATAGAATATTTGCTGATTCGATATCCGGTAGCAGTACTATGTCCGCCTGACCTGCTACAGTGCTTTTTATCCCCTTAATTCTTACTGCTTCTGGAGAAACTGCGAGATCCATGGCAAGTGGACCATCAAAATCAGTACCGGTAATCTCACCGTCTTCAACCATTTTTTTTATCTTTGCAGCTTCCATCGTGCGAGGCATCTTCTCATAGGGTATTTCTTTTGCGCATAAATATGTTGATTTCGGGTAATCAATACCCAGAGCATTTACAACTGTAATGGCGTTATGCAAAATCTGGACTTTCTGTTCAAGTCTCGGTTTGATATTCATGCCTGCATCGGTTACAGTGAGCAATTTTGGATATGTTGGAATATCAAATACAGCTACATGGCTTAGAAGATCAGGACCTCGAATACCTTTCTCGTGATCCAGTATTGCTTTTAGAAAGATGGAACTGGCAACAAGCCCTTTCATTATAAGATGGGCTTCACCGTTTCTGATAAGCTCAACTGCCTTTTCCGCAGCAGGTTCGTCTTCTGCAGCTTCGATAATATCCATGCTGCTTACATCAACTCCAGCCTTGTCAGCTGAACGTTTGATTGCATCAGATCCGCCTATCAGTACGGCATCGATCATATTCTCTTCCACTGCGGTCATAACAGCTGTAAGCGTTTCAGCTTCGTCAGCTCTGACTACTGCCACTCTTCTGGATGGTAATTCTCTGGCTCTTTCCTTCATCTCAGCAAAATTTCGAACGGGTTGCATTGTTTCTCCTTAAGAAAATCAATTGAAAAATATTAAACCGATATTGAATAAATAAATATATCTGTGTTGCTGTTGATAATACAAGCGTTGAAATTGTTAAGATGGGCCTGCTCCAGCACGACGGGTCCTTGAAGGCTATTCCCGGACTATTCTATTTTCTCTTCTTCCAGTACACGGACTAATTCTTTTTTCAAATTCTTCATCTTATACGGCTTGGCAAGCCTGCCCTTAAATCCGTATTCGCTGTAATTGGCCATTACAGGATCCATGAAATAACCGCTGGAGAC
>DAOWAG010000258.1 GCA_030634715.1 Candidatus Aegiribacteria sp.
GCCGGATGGTTCAGGACCCGAACAACTGGGCATGGGTGTTTCTGCGCCTCCCGTAGTTGGCAGACCGGATGGTGGAATACCGCTTCTTCTTGTGTGCGAGGATAATGGTGAGATACACCTGAGAGATCCTGACTGGAATGAACCTGCCGGCTGGCCCGTTATTCTCCCTGGCTCTGCAGTTGGAATAGCCTCTTTTATAAGTTCAGAACTTGGAGCTGTTGTCGTAGCCGATAACAACCATAGGGTGTTACTGTTTGATGCTGCCGGTGAACAGATGAATGGATGGCCTGTGAAGACAGCTGCTCTTGTCACAGGGCTGGCCATGTATCCTGATGAGGACGTGCCGGGAATTATCGCCGTTACGGCTGACGGCCGGGTCTATCTCTGGAATGTGGATGGTTCGTCTGTCAGCGGATGGCCAGTCGCACCCGGGAATGAGAGTACAGGCATACCAATCGCTGCTGATTTGAACAGAGATGGTGCGGCTGAGGTCATTGTTGTCAGCGGAGACATTGTATTTGCGTATGACAGATCCGGTACTGTTCTACCAGGATTCCCTGCAGAACTTAGAAGCGCACCTCTGTCTTCACCATGTTTTGGCGATATCAATTCTGACGGCATGCTGGAGATAATTCTTACAATGACAGAAGGTGTTTCAGCGATAGGAGCCTCCGGAGCTACTGTCGATGACTGGCCTGTTTTCCTTGAACAGGATAGCCTTGTTTACGGTTACAACAGAAATAGAAGAGGTATTGGCGGAGACGGATTCGCGATGTTGTCCATGGATGATGGTAGAATTTGCGCGTTCGATGCTTCCGGTAATCAGAGAGGGATATTTCCAGTTTCAGTAGGAGACAGACCTGTTGGCCGGCCATTGTTATGGAATCCTGACGGCAGCGGCAGCTGGAGAGTTGCGGCTGCTGACTCAAGCGGAACCATTTACTGCTGGTACAGCACTCTTGTTCCTGACGGCTGGTTCACCGGCATGCAGATGTCCGGAGAGAACTGCTGGTGGGATAATGATCTTCCACCTGTTTCAATTTCCGGAAACGTTCTTGAAAGCGGTTCATTCTACGTTTATCCGAACCCGGTTCGAACAGGAAATGGGATCATAAGATTCCATCCAGGTAAAGACAGCAGCTGGGAGATCCGAATATTCAATATGGGTGGTGACCTGGTCTTCTATGAAACCGGATCAGCTCCGGGAGGAGCTTCCTGGGAGGTAAACTGGGATACTTCAGACCTTGCCCCGGGAGTGTACTTTGTCAACCTTTACATATCGAACGAAGAGGGCTTCACAGATGCTCTCTTTCACGCGGCGGTGGTACACTGATGAGAATAGGAATGGCGATCCTGTTTTCTGTGCTCCTTGCAATTCCCGGTCTGGCTGACGCTGTTTCAAGCTCCAGAAAGGGAGCTCTGCTTCGCTCTGCACTGCTTCCCGGATGGGGACAGATGCATATGGGACACTCTACGCGGGGTATCGTATTCATGGGCGTGGAAACCGTGACCTGGATTGGTGTGGGTCTGTCATATCTTGAAGGCACATTCAACAGAAACGATTACAGATGGCTGGCAATGGAAGAAGCCGGAATATCAATATCAGGCAGATCAAATCAGTTTATGGATGATGTCGCTGATTTCGCCTCCAGCACTGAATACAACGATTATATCCATAGATTGGCAAGGTATTACTATCCTGATGATCCTGATGCCCAGAGAAACTACTATGATTCCCATGCAAGGTTCGGCAGTGACGGATGGTTATGGTCATCGGAAGCTTCGAGGCTGGATTTCGCTGATCATCTCAGAAAGAGCAAGCAGTGGTTCAGGCGAAGCATGTACATTGCTGCATTCGCGCTGGTGAACAGAGTAGTAAGCGTTATCGATGCCGCGCTTCTTGATGAGACTGAACCGGGGATATATACATCCCTTGATTTTCCTGAAAGACGTGATTTCTCATCGGTCAGGTTTACGATTGGAGCCAGATTCTGATGATTCTCCTTCTCCTGGCGATTGCACTCCCTTCCGCGAATCCTGCTTCATGGGGAATTGATGGAACTCCACTCGTACCCGGCATCATGGAGATAGACAGGCGCCATGATCCTTCGTTCAGACCTTCCGGTCCTGTTCAGACCGATTCAGGGCATGAGATAGGGGACACGATAAACTTCTGGTCCATCGATCACAGTACGGATTATCCTGTTTTCTACCTTACTGCTGCAACTTGCAGGTATGTTGGTGAACACACCTATATTTTTGTTGAAGATACCCAGTGGGATGTTCATTACGATCAGTACGATGTTAATGTATTCGCAGCAGCTCTTGAAGACAGCACTCCTTCCGGACCTAGTGGTATTGTCGAGACGGATATCGATGTCTTCGGACCGCCTCCTGATGCGATTGACGGAGATCCGAAGATTTATTTTCTCGTGCTTGATATCCGTGACGGTTTCGAAGAAGAAGGAGCATATATTGCAGGATTCTTCAGCCCATACAATCAATTCACTGAAACTGAGGCCTATCTTTACTACGGCGGCCATTCCAACGAAGTGGAAATGCTGTATATCGATTGTCACCCCAGTGATGCAGACGATGCTTCCTTCACAGCTTCCCACGAACTTGTACATCTAATCCAATGGGGAATCGAGCCTTTCAGTTCAGAGGAACTGTGGGTAATTGAGAATCAGGCGCAGGCAGGTGTATATGTTTGCGGATATCCTGCCTTCC
>DAOWAG010000409.1 GCA_030634715.1 Candidatus Aegiribacteria sp.
AGAGCAGACGGGGCTGTGAATTTAATTGTACTTACTGTACGTACAGCTATCTCAGTGGAAAGAAATTCAGAGAAAGACCTGTTGGCAGGATTCTGGAGGATATCAGGACTCTGAAGAAGCTAGGTATTTCTCGATTTCAGTTCGTTGATTCGGTATTCAATGCTCCTGAGGAATATTTTGAAGAACTTCTTGTCGCTATTGAGGCATCTGAAACAGGACTCTCCTGGAGCGCATGGCTTGATGACAGGATAACACCAGATCAGCTCGCAAGAATGAAACGAGCTGGAGCGGTGAAGGTTGATTTCTCACCGGATGCTATATCCGACAGAGGTCTTCAGAGAATGGGTAAGCGGGGAAAAGCAGGTGATCTTCTTCCCGCTGTAAAGGCCGCCAGAAAATTGGATTTCCATGTAGGCATCAACTTCTTCAACGGGAATCCGGGAGAGGGATTTGGTTCACTACTGAGAAAACTCTGGTTCATGTTCAGGGTCAGGCTAATGCTCGGTCACAAAGAAACGTTCGTAAACATTGGTACTATAAGAGTATACGCACATTCCCCTATTGCGCTGCAGATGATAAACAAAAGCCTGGTTGATCGAGATTGTGACTTCTTTGATCCGGTATTCTATAGAATCAAGGGCCCGGCTGACTGGCTTTACAGGTTATTTCAGCGAATTCGGACATTGAGACATGCCTGAACAGGATAAATACTATCGGCTGGGTCTTGCTGGCTGGCCTCTTGAACATTCATTGTCTCCCTTCATCCATTCCGAATTTCTGAGATCCAGTGGTTTAACTGGTGAATACATGCTGTATCCCATAGATCCGGAATCATTTCATGAAGAAGCATCCATTATTTTAAAAACAGGAATTACAGGATTGAATGTCACTTATCCCCACAAAGCTGCAGCTAATCGAATCTGTGATGAGATCGTAGGAGATGCAGCCGCAATTGGCGCAATAAATACGATTCATAGAATTGATGGGAGCATTTATGGTTACAATACTGATACCTTCGGTTTCCGTCATCTTCTTTCAGACCTGTCACCTCCTGAACCATTCTTCATCGTTGGAGCAGGAGGCGCCGCTCTTGCGGTAGATTATGTTCTCTCGTTGAATGGAGCGGAAACTGTTGTATTCAGCAGGAATCCGGAAGCGTGGAGAGGTGATTCACCTTCGCGAAGTTCTGGTGAAATAGAATCTGCGATTCTGAACAGAGAAGATTTCACAGTAATAAACGCGACACCGTTGGGTTGGATGAATGACGATCCCTTCCCGATCGATGCTGAATCTTTACATGATAGATTCTTTATTGATTTGAATTATAATCGATTCTGGAAATGGAGGAATCTTCTTCATACCCGCAGTTCAAGGGTATTCACTGGTGAATCAATGCTTGTTTATCAGGCGGCGGAATCGTTCCGGATATGGACAGGAATCAAGCCTGAAACAGATAATGTTCTTTTTATGATTCGGCACAAGCTTGAAAAGGATGACACTGATGGAGCGCATTGATCAGAGATGGATTACTGACCGGCTGAATAACGGATTTTCTAAAGATGACCTGAAAGCGATTCTTCTCTCGTCAGATGAAGAATCAGAAATACTTTTTGAAGCCGCAAGAGAAGTTC
>DAOWAG010000389.1 GCA_030634715.1 Candidatus Aegiribacteria sp.
CATATAGATCATCTTGTTCTCGCATACGATGGACCCGAGAAAGCCCATGATACGAATCGAGAAGAGGGCAGCCACACGAAGGTAATGAAGGCGATGGAAACAGCCTCAGGAAAAGTAAGGCTCTGGACGATAACTGTTCTCACACGTCATAACATGAACCATCTTGACCACATAATGAAAACCGCGTTGAAATACGGTTTCCAGACCACTTTTCAGTCATTGCACCACAACGTAAAACTGGGTGGTGATACTTCAGGCATGATGCCGTCAGCCGAAGAATATTCGAGTGCTTTTAATGAACTCCTTTCATTGAAAAGAAATGGAGCACCAATCGCCAACTCAACGAAGTATCTTGAAAGCCTTTCCGTTTGGCCTGATTACTCCCTGACCAGATTACCGGAGAAGTTCCACGGCACTTCGTGCAGAGCAGGGAAAATGTACTGTAACATTGACGCTGATGGAAAAGTATACCCCTGCTCCCTGCTTATCGGACAATACCCTTCTTCATTGAATGCC
The DNA here is from genome assembly GCA_030634715.1 of Candidatus Aegiribacteria sp. Next base: position 517 of record DAOWAG010000389.1, read on the forward strand.
CTTGATGTCGGATTCCAGAAGGCTTTTAAGAACGCTCTTGAACTTCCATGTCAGGCATGTACAGCCAGCTGCTATACCGAGTACAACTACCTTTACAGCCTCCGTCCCGGAGTTGCTCTTCAATGGAACAGGGCAGTTCGAGAGACTGACAGAATGATGAAAGACAAATCAACATTTTGAATAACAGGAGAATAATATGCCAGCATTACCGGAATACCTTACAAGAACTCTTCTTGAAAACCATGGAGTCCCTGTAGTAGAGGGTTTTTTCATCAGGATTGGTGATAGCATTCCGGATGAATTGCCTGATCTGCCGATTTTCCTCAAGGCACAGATACCCGGAGCAACAAGTAGAAAGAAGTACGGTCTCGTCCGAAAAGTCGAAACCATATCCGAATTCGATTCAAATCTGGATGATCTGCTCTCCCCCGGTGACTGGGGACAGGCGGATGGAGTGCTCGCAGTAAGGGGACTTGACCTTAAAGCCGAATATTACGCGGGATGCATACTTGATTTCGGTTCAGAGGGACATCTTCCGGGTGGAGTTCTCCTTTTCAGCACCGAAGGCGGCTCCGGTGTTGAAGGCAGATCAGGAACTCTTGTAACAATTCCATTCTCGCTTCTTGATCCCCCTGAAGTAGAAGATATTGCAAAAGAACTGGCAGTAATAAACACACTTGAAAATCATGAAGAAATTGCCACATTTCTTAAGAGTCTGATAAGTACCTTTATCGGGTACAGACTTACTGTGTTGGAAGTCAACCCGATAGGAGTTCTCAGTGATGGTTCGCTTACAGCTGTTGACTGCAGAGCAGAATTCGAAAAATCGGCGGTAAAAAAGAGTGAGAAAGATCTGTTCTTCCCCCCCGGTCTGAAATCCTCAAGTGATCTAACTCAACTTGAGCAGGTGGTAGAGCTCATCAATAATGCGGATCCGGCCGGAACAGGATTCTTCAGACAGAACCGTGAAACTCCACCTGATTACGCTCTCAGGGTTGCAACGAATCTCTGCGGTGGCGGAGGTAAGATGCTCTGGGAAATGACTACAGGCTCAAGAACGGATATCTACACAATGAACGAATCGGATACATCAGGGGGACTCTCTGCATTCAAGAGTTACCGAATTCTCCGCACGATATTTGCTCAAGAAGGTTCACAGGTACTCCTTCTGACAGGTTCAGGAATGGCTTTCCAGACCCACCAGCACATTCCCGCGGCGGCCTGGCCGGCCCTGCGGGAATCTCCCACCCCCCTTCCCGCCCTCCTCAGATTC
>DAOWAG010000233.1 GCA_030634715.1 Candidatus Aegiribacteria sp.
ATTCTCGCGGTCTTTGTAGAATTCTACGCGATCCTTGGATTCCTTGTATCATTCCTCATGCTGCAGGGCATAGGAGGGTAATCAGAAGATGTCTCTCGAAGCAATCCTTTCAAAGATTGAGGCGGACGCGAATAAAGAAGCCGCAATCATCTGCAGGGAAGCGGAAAAGGAAAAAGAGAAAGAAAGAGAAAAGCAGACCAGAGAGATTGAAGAAAAGCGAAAAAGAGATCTGGACAGGATCAAATCAAGGATTCAGGATATGCAGAAGCGAAAGGAGTACCACGTTCAAAGAGAAGCTGCCAGACAGCTGATGAACGCACGTAGAACTCTTATGGATGAAGCAATCCGGAAGGCTGTAATAAATCTTTCCTCAGAGAACGAGGAAAACTACCTTTTCATGATAGCCTCACTTCTTAACAACTGTGATATAGAGGGGAAAATCGAAGTAATGATTTCTTCTGCTGATGAATCACTCATAACTGCAAAATTCCTAGAGAAGCACTCCACAGAATCCAGGAAATTTATCCTTTCAGATAACAGGCACAAAGAAACTGGTGGAATAATCTTCCGGGCTGGCAGGATAAGCCAGAACGGAACGTTCCCGATGATAGCAGAATTGATTCATGAGAGGCTGGTGATGGAGCTTTCTCAGATTATACCACTGGAGAAAGACTGAAACATGCCGGATACCTTCATATATGCCAATGGAAGAATTAGCGGTAAGGAAACCGCGCTGCTGGACGATCGAATGTGGCAAATGCTGATGTCCGCTCAGAACGAAGAAGAAGTGCTTCGACTTCTGGGAGACACCTGGTATGGAGGCTTCATGCAGCATCATAGTCTTGAGGGTTGTTTCATCAATGCCATGGAAGTTACAGAAGAAGAACTTATTGAGCTTTCAGAAGATGAAAGACTTGTAAGAGGTCTTCTTCACAGAAGAGATGTAAGGAATGCCAGATATATCTGGAAGAACCTGCTTTCTGTTAAGAAACCTCAGGAGGAAATAGAAATAGAGCGACCGGGACTCATTCCTGTAGATACACTGGAAAAGGCAGTGTTCTCCGCTGAAGCAAGGGAAGAGCTTCCAGATCTTTTCAGAGAGACTCTTGAAGAGCTATTGGAAACGGAGGGGATCAGTGGCCCCGCTCTGGATCGATTAATGGATAATCTTGCCGCAGAGGTTGAATATGAAGAACTTCCCTGCATCAGCTCAGGTTTCAGAACTTTCGTAAAGACAAGACTGGAGCAGAAGAATTTCCTTACCGCCGGTCGATGCCGAATTGCCGGGTTATCAAAACATGATGTTCAGGAACAGCTGCTTCATGGCGGATACCATTCCCAGGAGGAGATTGCAGAGGCATATCAGAAGAATACACTTCCCTTGCTTATTGCAGAGACTCAAGGTTTTGATGAACCCGCTCGCGCCTTTGCGGATGCTCTTGATTCCGGATCGTTCTTCTCCTTCGAAAGGGAGTGCGACAGACAGCTTCTGGAGCTTCTTGAAAAAGGAGCTTTCCCGGTTTTCGGCCCATCGCCACTGGCAGCATTTGTTATCAGGAGAGAGATGGAAATTAAACATCTCAAGCTTCTGGTTGCAGCGAAAACCGTCGGTATTGATGGGGGCAGGCTTCAGGAACGCCTGCCCAGAGGATAGGAGCGCAGTATGTCACAGGGAGGAATAGCATTTCTTGGAGACGCTGATAGTGTACTTGGTTTCAGGGCTCTTGGAGTCGAAACCATTATACCGGATGACGATGATGATGCTAGAAATCAATTTGAAAGATTAGTGAAGCAGAAAACATCGGTTATCATGATTACCGAGAAAATGATGGATTGTCTGCAGGAGCAGATGGAAGAAGTAGTACATATGGCCATTCCTGCCGTCGTTGTTCTTCCTGGTATTTCCGGAACGCTGAAACGTGGTGAGGATACTATCAGAGAATTAATAATCAGGGCTGTAGGAGTGGATTTGATGTCAGATGAACAGAAGTAAGCTCAGGGACCGGGTAAAACCTGCCGGAGGCGATGGATGATAAAAGGAACAATCGATAAAATTTCGGGTCCGCTGGTTATTGCGGACGGAATGAAAGACGCCAGGATGTACGACCTGGTCTATGTGTCAGACTACGCTTTGATTGGTGAAGTCATCGAATTGAAGGGTGACAGGGCATCTATTCAGGTGTATGAGGAGACCGGAGGGTTAAAACCGGGAGACCCGGTTGTAGCTACAGGAAAACCCCTTTCGGTTGAACTTGGCCCGGGACTCCTTACAGCTATATACGACGGTATCCAGCGCTCACTGGACGAGATACGCAAAGAGGCCGGAGACTGGATCACAAGAGGAATAACCATAAGAGGTCTGAATCACGAGAAGGAATGGAATTTCAAGCCTGTTGCATCAACAGGCATGGAAGTATCCGGTGGCGAGATATTAGGAGAAGTTCCGGAAACAGAAGTAATCGTACACAGAGTCATGGTTCCTCCGGAAATCAAGGGGGAAATCACCTGGGTGATTGATGAGGGATCTTACAATATCGATACTGTCATAGCAAAGGTTAAGGAACCTTCAGGTGAAACAAGAGAACTTCAGATGTACCATAACTGGCCTGTTCGTAAACCGCGTCCGGTAGCTGAGAAAAAAGCTCCCGAAGAACCCCTCATCACCGGTCAGAGAGTGATAGACGCTTTCTTCCCTCTTGGAAAGGGCGGAACGGCATGCGTTCCAGGACCGTTCGGCAGCGGAAAAACCGTTATCCAGCACCAGCTCGCAAAGTGGGCTGACGCGGAAATAGTCGTTTACGTCGGGTGCGGTGAGCGGGGAAATGAAATGACAGACGTTCTTCAGGAATTCCCTGAGCTTGAAGACCCCAAGAGCGGCAAACCTCTTATTCTCAGAACGGTACTTGTCGCAAATACAAGCAATATGCCTGTTGCCGCACGCGAGGCAAGCGTTTATACCGGTATAACCATCGGTGAGTATTTCAGGGATATGGGTTATTCAGTTGCTCTTATGGCTGATTCCACAAGCA
>DAOWAG010000182.1 GCA_030634715.1 Candidatus Aegiribacteria sp.
AGTCTCCCTTACTTTCTCTCTTGTCTCCTGACCTTTTGCAGGAGCGTAAAGAAGCGCAACGATACCTCCGGTCAGTACACCCGCAATGAATGCCCAGAACTCGCCTTTTCCGTTATTGGCCATGCTTTTCTCCTTTCACTTTCCACAACATTTTTTGTATTTCTTTCCACTGCCGCATGGGCATGGATCGTTTCTGCCCACTTTTGGCTGATCCCTGACAACAGTACTTTGTCGCCCTCCATCCTGAGGTGTTCGACCTTCCTGGGGGCTGACATTTGGAAGAACAGAGGATGGATGCATCGCATTCCCGCTGACTTCCCGGTTTTCAGGCATATCACTTCTGACGCTGCGAGGCCACAATGTAAGAACCTGCCGCACGACAAGTTTATCTATTCTGTCCAGCAGTTCTTCAAACAGCCCGAAAGCTTCTTTCTTGAACTCAACAAGTGGATCTCGTTGGGCGTAGGCTCTTAGCCCAATTCCGGATTTAAGGTGATCGATTCCGTAAAGATGCTCCCGCCACATGGAATCAATTGAACCAAGAACCGCCCGTTTCTCGAGTTCCGCGGACAGCTCAAGCCCGATCCTATCCTTCTTCATCCTGTAGTAATCCAGCATTTTATCAGCAGCGATATTCCTGGCTTCCTCAGCCGTATGTTCCCCTGAAGACAAATCAGACAGGTCAATTTTTGTGCCTGAGAGCTCTCCCAGAAGCACTTGTCCCCGCGCGAGTTCCCATTCCTCAGACTCGGTTTCATCGAGGATCGCTTCAGCAAGAATATGCGACGAAACAGCGCCAACCATATCATCAACTTCTGCGGAAAGATCCTCGCCCGTGAGAGCCTGAAGCCTCCTGGAGTAGATAACTTCCCGCTGCCGGTTAACTACATCGTCATACTCCAGCAGGTGTTTTCTGATTCCGAAGTTGTATTCCTCAACTCTTTTCTGAGCTTTCTGGATAGCCTTGGTCAGCAATGTGTGTTCTATGGGCTCCCCCTCATCCTCACCACCGCTCTTCTTCATGAAATCAATGAGCTTCTCCGAAGCAAATAATCGGAAAAGGTCATCTTCAAGCGACAGGTAGAATCTGCTCGTTCCCGCATCCCCCTGACGTCCGCTTCTGCCCCGAAGCTGTCTGTCAATTCTTCGAGATTCGTGCCTGGCTGTGCCGATTACGAAAAGACCGCCGGGAACGGTTGTTCCACTGCGATCAGTAACTTGCTTGATATCCTTCGCGAGTTTAATATCCGTACCGCGCCCAGCCATGTTTGTCGCGATTGTTACAGCGCCTTTCTGTCCGGCTCGGGATATTATCTCAGCTTCATTCTTATGCTGCTTTGCATTGAGAACACTGTGAGGGATCTTCCTGGCCTTCAACAATCTTGAGAGCAACTCCGATATATCCACAGATACGGTTCCCACGAGTATGGGCTGACCCATGGAATGAAGTCTCTCGATTTCTGTAATGATGGCGTTGAATTTCTCGCGTCTGGTCCTGTAGACCTGATCATTTAGATCCTGCCGTACAACTGGAACATTGGTCGGTATTACAACAACATCCAGGTCGTAGATACTCTCAAATTCATCTGCTTCAGTCTCGGCGGTTCCTGTCATCCCTGCGAGTTTGGAGTACATCCTGAAGTAATTCTGAATGGTTATTGTCGCGAGCGTCTGAGTTTCGCTTCTGATCTCAACATTCTCTTTAGCCTCAAGAGCCTCATGAAGACCATCACTGAAACGCCTTCCAGGCATGAGACGTCCTGTGAACTGATCTACTATTACAACTCTGCCGTCCTCCAGCACGTATTCAACGTCCTTCTCATATAGCTGGAAAGCCCGAAGGAGCTGATCGATATTGTGAAGTGCTTCAGCTTTTCTTGAATGCTCAACGTATGTGTTCTGTTTGAGCTCGAGTTTTTCCTCCTCGGAAACATCTTTCATCTCGATCTCAGCAATCGCGTCCCCGATATCTTCCAGAAGAAAAAAGTCCGGATCGTCCGAAGAAAGTGTCTTCCTGCCGCTTTCGGAAAGGGCTATTGATTTTTCCTTTTCATCCATTGAGAACAGAAGGTCTTCATCAAGTTCGTGAGTCCTTTTTTCACGCAGGAGGACTCCTTCCATCCTCTGAATTGCCTGGAGTCTGTCTGGATCCTGCAGGGAACGAACGAGTTTTTTCTGTTTTGGTGCACCTTTTTTTGCTTTCAGATAAAGCAGAGCTGCTTCTTCAACATTGCCGCTATCCCACGCTTCATCAGCCTCGGCTACAATTCTGTTAACAAGAAGGATTTGCTTTCTGACAAGCGTATGAACATCGTTTCGATATTCCTTGTAACGATTTCTGGACCTTGCAACAGGACCACTGATAATAAGAGGTGTTCTTGCTTCATCAACGAGAACACTATCCACCTCATAAACAATTACATAGTTGTGTTCACGCTGGACTCTGTTTTCAAGACGCACAGCCATGTTGTCACGTAGATAATCAAAACCGAACTGATTGTTTGTACCGTATGTAATATTTTTCAGATACTGTTTTCTGCGCTCCTCAGGAGACATCTCCATCTGGATACAGCCAATTGACAATCCCATGTATTCGTACACGCCGCTCATCCACTCGGCATCTCTCTTGGAAAGGTAATCGTTCACTGTGACCAGATGCGCTCCCCTGCCCACCAGAACATCCTGCAGCGGTTCAAATTTCCAGTCTTCTGGATTATCACCCCATTCCTCCTGCGCGAGTGGAATCCATTCAGGATTAAGCTCAAGAGCATTCAGATACATCGGCATGACAGCTACAAGGGTTTTTCCTTCACCGGTAGCCATCTCTGCAATTCTACCCTGATGAAGCACAACGGCACCCATGATCTGAACATCAAACGGAACCATGTTCCATTCAAGCTCGCTTCCTGAGACCAGCCATGTTTTCCCGAGAAGCCGTTTGCAGGCTTCCTTAACCACCGCAAAGGATTCACACATGATATCATCAAGCGTCTCACCCTTTGCTAGCCGAACCCGGAACTGATTCGTGTAATCCTTCAGTTCCTCTTCAGATAAGGTTTCCAGTTGTGCGGAATACTCATTGGTTTCCTGCACATAAGGCTCGAGTTCACCAGTCTTTTTGTTCTGTCTATCACCAAAAAAGGATTTAAAGGCTTTCTTGATCAAAATTCCATTCCCCTGTTAATTTAATCGCTATCTAATAACATACATAATATCAGCAGTAAGTAACTCAATAATAATAAACCGCGTATTATTCTGAAATATGTGGGCTATTGTACTTCAGAAGATCTATCCTTTGTTTCTTCACCAGTTCCGGGCCAGGGCGGCCTCCGCAGACATCTTCCCGCAAGAAGAAGCAGCAGAATGCTAATCAATAAGAGCAGCGCGGTTCTCAAACTCATTTATCAGATTCAGTAAAGAGTCGGACTTCATCACAAATACCTCAGTGGAGTCCCCCGTCTGCAGAGCTTCCTCAAGGTGATCTCTGGAGTAAACGAGGTCACCATCTCTCAGTGCATCCCTTCCCGAAATGTAAAGCGCCCAGCCAAGATTCCTGGACGTATCGGGACAGTTCCGGTTCTGTCTTGCTCTTCTAAGAGCCCATATCCGTCTTTCATCATCTTCTTCCGCTTCTGCCAGTTCAGCACAGGCCTGCCAGTAAGAGTAACCTATATATCCCTTAAGTCGCATCCAGTGTATCTGCTCCCTGGCCTGCTCGAGCAGACCATTC
>DAOWAG010000342.1 GCA_030634715.1 Candidatus Aegiribacteria sp.
CATGGCATCCCTGTACGGTCTATCAGAGGTCAGTGCATCGAATACATCGGCCACAGAAAGTATTTCCGATTCAAGAAGTAAATCTGATCCCTTTCTTTTCTCGGGATAACCATGTCCATCGTACCATCTATGATGATTCCTGATAAGTGGAAGAATCGGCTTGAAATACTCAACATTCTGAAGAATCTGCTCGCCTATCTCAATATGTTCCTTTATTCTGTCATATTCTTCTGTAGTTAGTTTTCCAGGTTTATTCAGGACTGCACGTGCTACACCAATCTTACCTATATCATGCAATAGACTTCCAAGTCGAAGTATCTGCAGGCTGTGCTTATCAAGCCCGAGCTTCTCTCCGATTGCAGCGCTGTATTCACTTACTCTTAGAGAATGCCCCCTGGTATACGGATCCTTAGCCTCGATGGTCTGCGTAAGTATAACAACAGTATTGTAGATAGCTCTGGCCAGGGCAGTGTTGGTTTTTTCCAGTTCCTCGGTTCGTTCCTTCACCAGGGTTTCAAGATGTTCACGGTACATAAGGTTCTGCTTGATCAGGTGGGATTTTTCAATGGTTTCTTCCACTCTGTGAAGAAGTCCCGCCATATCCATAACCGGTTTGGTCAGGTAATCCCATGCGCCTATGCGGAGGGATTTTATTGCATCCTCAAGAACATCCGTTCCGGATACGACTATCGTTGGGATATTCCTGTCGGAGGCTTTTATATGTTCAATGACTTCATGCCCGCTCACTTTAGGCATTCTCAGATCAACAAGAACACATTGTGGCTCTTCGCGGTCGAACAGATCAATTCCACGGCGACCATTTTCTGCGAGGAGAACCTCATAACCGCTGTCTTCAAGGTATATCTTAAAACTGGTTCTAATGGCTTCCTCATCGTCTATTACCAGTATTAACCCTTTGTTACTCATTTACATTACTCCCTGAACCTATGGGCAGTCTGATGATGAATCTGGTCTGTCTGCCTGATACGGACTTCACTTCCAGTTCTCCGCCATGACCTTCTGTAACAATGAAATATGAAACAGAAAGCCCGAGCCCTGTTCCTACTCCGACCTCCTTTGTTGTGAAAAAGGGTTCGAAGATTCGCTTTCGGAGACCCGCAGGAATCCCAGGACCATTGTTTTCTATTTCAGTGACTAAAAAGTCGTCTTCAACAGTTATTCTAAGAATGAAACGAGGCTTTCTTGGTTTGCTTGTTTTGGCTATTGAATTCCACATTGCTTCTGTTCCATTACGCAGGATATTGAGGAATACCTGTTGAATCTTGCTTCTCTCGCATAGAATCATCGGCAGTTTCTGATCGTATTCCCTTCTAATCTCAATATGTCTGAAATCGTATTTCTTTTTCAGATCGTAATCATTCTGAGCAAGCTCCACTGTCTTGTCCAGAAGCTCCGCTACATCGACCGGAATGGGTTTTGATTCGCTCTTCCTTGCGAAACTCAGCATATTCTGTACTATCGTGGCAGCTCTTCTGCCTGAATCATGGATCAGTTCCAGCTGATGAAGAATGCTCCTTTTTTCGAGGAAACTCCTGATTGCCTCCATTGTTGTTCCCACTTCAACAGCAATCCTGTCATTATCCGGCAGATCGTCCGTAAGTCTTCTGAGGATAACTTCTGCATTCTGCATCATCCCGGCAAGAGGATTGTTAATTTCATGAGCCATACCTGCTGCAAGTCCACCAACGGAAAGCATTTTCTCCGACTGAATCATCATTTCCTCAAGGCGGACCCGTTCCGTAACATCATCAATCCTGAGCACAGCACCCTCAATGTCGTTCGCTACCAGAGGATATACAGTCAGATCCTCATATCGGTTTTCATCTTCAGCGGAAGTATTCTGCCTGGCTTTATACTTCACTTCCCTTGATGAAATACTCTTTGAGATCAAAGAAGAATATTTACTCAGCCATGGAATCACATCACTCAGTTCCCTGCCGAATGCTTCCCCGGCATTTAAACCAGTCCTGTTTTCGGCCTCTGAATTCCAGAGAGTTATCCTGCTTTCTGTACTTACTCCTATAAGAACACTGGGCATCGAATCGATGATATTTGCCAGGTAATTCCTGAGATGATTGAGTTC
>DAOWAG010000390.1 GCA_030634715.1 Candidatus Aegiribacteria sp.
GTTAGTGATTTTTCCGTCGCGTGTACTAAGCCATCCGCTTGGTTACGCGCGTCTACAAACTCACGCGTTTTCTTATCTTCCTCTGCGTGTGCTTCAGCCTCTTTTACCATCCTCGTCTTTCGCCAGGAAATTGCGATTGCCGCGTTGGTATTCCTGAGCCTTGGTGACAGCGCTGCAGCGCTTGTGGGTAAGCATTTCGGAAGGATTAAGCTTGTCGGTAACAGGACTCTTGCCGGCAGCCTTGCCGCTCTGAATACATGTCTTCTCGCGAGTCTCGCAATTCTGTGGCTCTCACCGCAATTCAGCTGGAAAATAACTCCAGTAACATTGCTTGTAGGTTCGATTGTTGCCACTCTTTCCGTGCTCTTTGATCTTCCGCTTGATGATAATTTCCGGATACCTGTATTCTCCGGTCTGGCAATGGAATTGATCCTGCCGGGATAATCACTATACCAATGAGCATGACTTACTATATGGATGTCTACGGATGCCAGATGAATGTGCATGATTCTGAGATCATCGCGGGAATACTGGAAGCAGACGGATTTACAAACGTTGAGAATCCCGAGTTGGCTGATGTCATTCTTCTTGTATCATGCGCGGTAAGAGAACATGCCGAAACAAGAGTACTCGGAAGAGTCTGTCAACTTGGTGGAAAGTGGCATGACAGGAAGCAGGGAGAACCTCTTCTGGTGTTGTGTGGCTGTGTTGCGCAGGAGCATGGCCAGGATCTTCTGGACAGAATCCAGAAACTCGATCTTGTTGTAGGACCAGACTGTTACAAAGATCTGCCTGCTTTGATTCATAAATCCACCAGACAGGCTCTTGCGGAGTTCAGAGAGGGAGATTATACCGGCATTGATGCGGTCAGAAAGAGATTTCCAGGAGCATTTGTTACTATCATGAGGGGATGCAACAATTTCTGCTCATACTGCATCGTTCCTTATGTAAGAGGAAGGGAACGGAGTAGAAGTGCCGTTTCAATCATCGAAGAAATCCGAGGTCTTTCTGAAAAAGGTTACAGGGAGATTACGTTGCTTGGACAGAATGTTAATTCATACCATGAACTGAATATGTCATTTCCCGATCTGCTTGATCAGGCATCCGAGGCTGCGGGTTCCGCCTGGATACGGTTTGTAACCAGTCATCCACGAGACTTCAACAGTGAGACAGTTGAAATGATGGTTTCAAAGGATAACATCTGCAACCATCTTCATCTTCCTGTGCAGTCAGGCAGTGATGAAATTCTCCGAATGATGAACCGTGGCTATACTGTTAGTGAGTATCTTGAGAAAATCAGAATGCTCAGAAGCGCTATTCCTGAAATAGTATTGACAACAGATATCATTACAGGCTTTCCGGGAGAGTCTGTAGATGATTTTCAGAAAACTGTCTCCCTCCTTGAAGAGATAAAATATGACAACGCTTTCCTGTTCAAATACAGCGAACGAACAGGTACGTCTGCGTCTGAACTGTGCAATGTCATACCTGAAGAAGTGCGACTTGAGAGACTTAACTACCTCCAGGAATTTCAGAGAGGAATAACGGTCGAGAAGTCTGAAAGGTTGAAGGATCGGATTCTCACAGTTCTTGTTACAGGAAATGCAAAGAAACCGAATCAGCAGGCAGCCAGAACCCGCGGAAACAGAATAGTCATACTTCAGGGAACGGATTACATGCCAGGAACTTTCATTGATGTCAGAATTACGCAGGCTGACGGGTGGACGCATTTCGGTGAACCAGTCGAAGCGAAGGATATCTGATGGTGCTGATGAAGAATATTGA
>DAOWAG010000190.1 GCA_030634715.1 Candidatus Aegiribacteria sp.
TGCGCCAAGCATTGCTTTGATATCATCAAATCCGCTGCTAATAACTGTGGGAGCCGCATTGTAGGTGGTGTGGAATTCCCTAGCATCATCAAAATCAGGATTAGAGTTCAAACCGCCGTACTGATCGGGAGTAGGATCAATCCCATCAGCAAAGCACACGATAATATGATTATCAGGAATAAGATAATCATGATGCAGAACGTTATAGAGGAACTGCACATCGCCATAGTAACGGATATGGTTGTTTGCCATGTTATATCCCCCGGAGATAATCCAGGCATACATATTTTCGGCATTTTCGGGAGATGACTGAACATTCGGTGTGAACCAGGCAAGGAATTCTTCATACTGATCCTTACTGTCTGCCGCAGTGGGAAGACAGGTGTATTCCGTTACCATTCTAGGCAGGGCATTCGGCGGAGTCATAAGTTTAATGATTACCATTTCACCCTCTGTTGAAACAAAAACCCAGCGGCAGGGATGTTCCCAGTTCGCGTAAGCAGCGTCATCAATAAGTACAAGGTAACCGGTAACAGGTACAATTATATCCTCGTGCCAGGTTCCAATTGTTTCACCTGCGGTCAGTATTCTTTCAAACGAGAGAACAGATTTACCTTCTATCTCTCCCTCAAGAATATCATTAAATACCAGATTTGCCGCCTGGTGAGGCCCGGTGATGGCTGAAGCAAACGAGAAAGCAGTCAATAATACCAAACTGATTATAGCGATTTTCATCAATAAATCTCCAATCAATAGTTTTATTCAATATAATTATGGTAGACCCTATGAATGGAATAATTGCAAGTCAATATTAAGCTGCATAAAGGATTACGAGATCAGGAAATTATGATAGATACGATCTCATTCTCCGTATTTCTTTATAGAAGAAGAGGCCGGTTACAGTTGCCGCAAGGAAATCAGCTGCGGGGAACGCGAACCATACGCCATTCAATGAAGGTCGTATAAGGTGAGGAAGGAGAAGAGTAAGAGGTACAAGGAAAAGAATCTGTCTTGAAACAGATAGGAAAAGTGCAGTACCCGCCTTGCCAAGTGCCTGGAATACACCTGCACCGATAACCTGAAATCCGATCACCGGTAACAATATAACGAGAATACGGAAGATTCCGGCGCCGGAAGAAATAAGCTCGGGATCATTGCTGAACAATCCCAGCATGAACTTCGGAGCCAGCTCGAAGAGAAGCCAGTAGGATGTACATAGAAGAGTTGCCGATACAATCGCGTACTTCACGGATTTCATCACTCTCCCATACAATTTCGCTCCGTAATTATAGCCGACAACCGGCTGAAGGCCCTGCACAAGTCCGAACAGCGGCATCAATGAGAAAATCATCATCCTGTTGGTTACGCCCAGAACAGCAAGGTGAACTTCATGTCCGTAGTGCATGATCGTATTATTAACGGCTATAGCAAGGACACTTCCGGCGGCCACTCTGGCAAATGACGGCGATCCGATTCTGAGGATATTCAATACCTGCCGTAATCCGGGCAGGAGGTGGCTGCTGTTGAATTTCAGATGGCTTTTTCCTGTAAGGAAGTATCTTATAATCCAGGTGAATGCGCAGATCTTCCCGATTACCGTAGCGATAGCAGCGCCTTTTATCCCCATTCCGAAACCGAAGATGAATATGGGATCAAGAGCAATATTCACACCAGCGCCAATGAACATGCTGATCATCGCTACTCTGGTATTTCCTTCCGATCTTGCGATATTGTTGGAGCATACTGTAATAGCTGTGAAGATTCCTCCCATTAGGATAATTGAGAGGTAATCCCTTCCGTACGGGAGGACCTGATCGCTGGCCCCGAACAGCCTGAGTACAGGGTCAAGAAAAAGCAGTCCGGTAATGGATATGCCCAGTCCGAGCATAGCCACAAGTACGAATGAACCGCCGGCGATTCTGCCTGCTTCTTCGCTCTTTCCCGCACCAAGTTTTCTTGAAATTATTGAGGCTGACCCTATACCAACAGTCTGAGCAACCGCAAGCAGGAACATCTGGATGGGAAAACAGACCGCAAGAGCTGCAAGAGCGAGAGTGCCCACTCCCTTGCCGACAAAGATCGTGTCGACAAGATTGTACATTGAGTTTACGAGCATTCCGGCAATAGCGGGGCCGGAGAGCCTGAACAGAAGCCTGCCGATTGACTGGGTACCCAGTAATCCGGTTCTTTCAGCTGCGGTCAGCGCGGTCCTGCTCATGAATGCAGATTCACTGATGTATAATGGATTTCAGCGAGTCATAGTTTTCGATTTCGAAAAAACGAATCACTAACTCACATTCTGCCGACAGGTGCTATGTAGATTACAAATTCATCCGAGCCATCAAGATGCAGCAGAGTATCCATGATATCCTGATCGTAAGCTCCAATTGCGCATGAGCCAAGTCCTGAAGCTGTACACGCAAGATAGAGATTCTGACAGACATGTCCCGCGTCAATTGCAATGATCTTATGGGAAACCGGGCCATATCTCCACTCGGTTCTATATGGAATGACCGTCCAGATGAAAGTAACGGAACATTCACCGGTGAATCGCTGATCAAGGCATCCCTCAATAACACTGGAAGGAGGAATCCTGTCTCCCAGATGAGCAAGTGTGTGATCCAGGGGGAGGTATCTGTACAGGCCCGGATCGAGTCCGCTGATGTTGTTGACAGTAAGATATGTTTCAAAAGGATGTCGAGCTCCACCGGATGGAACTGTTCTGAATGATGCGATACCATTTCGAATGACACTCTTCACGCCCTGCGTAGCCCAGAGAAGCCATGATAGCTCGTTTATTGAGATGGGTTCATCAGAGAAACTTCTTACGCTTCTTCGTGACATGACGACTTCAGAAATTGAGGAATCCGGGAAATTATTCATATCTGCTGCAGGAAGGGATACAAGAGACGCGCCTTCAGGAACAGGCTTCTGAATGGGAGGATGTTCAATCCCCTTTGACTGATCGCTCTCAAAGCCATCAAGCATATCCCAGTTCGCCTTAAGAGTGTTTTTGTCACACATTAGGTTTTTCTTCCTTCACTACCAGTTTAGAAGGTCTTCCGGAGTGGTATACACAATCCAGGGGAGAAAGCATTCTGATGCATCGGTCAAGGTTCTGCCGCCGAAGAGAAGATTACCTTCCGGGTTGATGGCAAGCCCGCATCCTGTATTCCAGAAAGCGTTTCCAGCGTTCATTTCCCAGATGATATTGCCCTGATAATCAAGCCTGTACAATATCGCATCGTAGCTTGCTCTGCCGGAAGACATCGTGTTCGCCAGAACAATGAATCCACCTGTTTCGGGTTCAACGATATCCCAGGCGGAATCGTTGTCATCACCTTCAATCACGAGCGACCAGATCATATTTCCAGAAGTATCCAGTCTGACAAGCCAGATGTCTGACTCGTAATTTCCTGGTTGCATAGTGCTTCCAGCCAAGAGAAATCCACCCTCAGACGATTCTTTTATACACCTTGCGGTTTCATGTCCTTCATTGTTGAATGAGAAGAAGCTTACTCCGACGCCTGACGAATCGGTGATTACAAAATAAAAGTTCCCAGCACTGCCTCCGCCAAGAGCGAATCCA
>DAOWAG010000114.1 GCA_030634715.1 Candidatus Aegiribacteria sp.
CATCAAGGAGAGAGTTGCCCATCAGTCTGTTCTCACCATGGACGCCACCGGTGACTTCGCCGGCTGCGTAGAGTCCAGGAATGTTCGTCTCACATCTTCTGTTGATGTCCAGTCCCCCATTCTGGTAATGAAGAGTCGGGTGGATGAGCATCGGTTCTTTCGAGATGTCAATACCGAATCGCTTGAACAGGATGCACTTACCCGGGAATTCCTTTTTCACTGTACCCTCACCGCTGAGCAGATCGATCATAGGGGAGTCCAGCCATACTCCGAACTTGCCTGTCGGGGTTGCAACACCGTTTCCTCTGCCTTCAGGACTGCATTCACGAATGATGCAGGCAGCTTCCACGTCTCTCGGTTCGCGCTCATACACGAATTGTTCCCCGTGAACATTAAGAATATTTGCTCCCGCTCCGCGGAATTTCTCGGTGATGAGAATTCCCTCCGCCTGCTCCGGGAACACCACACCTGTGGGGTGATACTGAACGGTATGGAGAAATGATATTGATACTCCGGCTCTATAAGCCATGACGATCCCGTCCGCTGTAGCGCCGTAATGGTTGGTCGTCATGAATCCCTGGATATGAAGCCTTCCGCTTCCGCCTGTAGCGATTATCACCGCCTTTGCTCTGACGTAATGATACTCCGATGTTTCTAGGTTGTAGAGAATGGCTCCGGCACATCGGCCTGATTCATCCAGCACGATTTCCACCGCCGGGCAGAATTCGATGACATCAATCATATCCTCATGATTCCTGGCTTCATCGCGGATGGTCTTCATTATTTCCGCACCGGTTATGTCAGCGGCGTAGTGCATTCTCTTCCTGCATGTTCCACCTCCATGCATTGTTTTCATCGTGCCGTCTTCGAACTTCGAGAAGGTGGTTCCAAGCCTTTCAAGCCACCTCAAGGCATCGGGAGCAGTCCTGACCATTGTGTATACCATTTCCGGATCATTAACGAAGTGACCCCCGCCAAGAATGTCCAGATAATGGTAATAGGGAGAATCCTTGCCGACCTTATCAGCTGCCTGGATGCCTCCTTCCGCCATCATGGTGTTAGCATCACCGTGACGGAGCTTGGTCGCGATGAGTACTTTTGCTCCATTTTCAGCAGCGAGAATAGCCGCAGCCGTTCCTGCGCCTCCAGCGCCGATTATCAGGACATCTGTTTCGAAATCCGGTTGGGTGAGATTGACGAGATCCGGATTGACACGACTTTTCGCCTCAAGGAGGTCAACCATTTCATTGCTTATGGAATATCCCTTACTTGGACCGACTTTTATCTCTCGTCTTGTTCCTTCTATGAAATCAGGATGAAAATTCCTGAGTACAGGATCACGTTCCTCCAGTTTGAGCGCCTGGAATTCTTCACCTTTTCTCTTTCGCTCCACCCTTGCCGGGCGGGTGCTTTCCACTTTTTCTATCAGCTTTTTCAGTTGTTCAGGATACGGCATCACTGACCTCCGGTTTCCTTAAAGCGTACATCAGACGTACCTCGCATCCTGAGGAGTCCAGTCATCTTCAGCCATGTCCGGCTCAGTTTCCCTGTCAAGGTAGAGCTGCCTGAGCTCATCAGTTGACAGTTTCATCAGATTATGAAGCGGCTCGTCGAATACTCCATCCTCGATCTGCTTAATTCTCACTGCCAGGTGTTCCGCGCGGGGGGTTATATGCCTGGCATTGAGTCTTCTTGCCAGAATAGCCACGTTGAATTGTACTTCCTCGGCAGGGCACCTGGATGCGCAAAGACCACACATGATGCAGTCGAAGGAAGTCTCAGCCACACCGGAGACGTCACCCCTGATGGCCTGAGCCATATAGTGCATGACATCTATATCCATAGGGCATGACTGACTGCATGAATTGCAGCCGATGCATTTGAATATCTCCGGGTAGAGAACAGCGATCTCGCTGCCGGTTCCAGACATCTTCTCAATATCGAATGTCGATCGGTTACCCGGATAGTAGGGCATAATCATCAGGTGCATGCCTGGTTCAACAACTGTCTGGCACGCCAGACCTACCTGGAGCCTGTAACTGTCCGGTACTTTGTAGACCGTTCCACAGGCTCCGCAGACACCTCCTCTGCAGCCGCAGCCTCTTATGTGCTGATAGCCTGCGTATTCGAGCGCTTTCTGAATCGTGAGACTTGCTGGCACATCGTATCTTTTTCCCATGAAGAAGATGGGAACCAGCTCGTCCACGGACTTTTCGGACGGTATTGTCATTTTGCCATCTCCCTTGCCGCGAGCTTCAGCGGTCCTCTTAAACGTAGTTCCTCCGTGAATTCATTCATAACTTCAGCGAATTTCACTCCCTCCGCAGCGGATATCCACTCCAGACGAAGTCTGTCTCTTTCAATTCCGAAATCGTCAAGCAGACGTTTTAGAAGGGAGATCCGAGCCTGGGTCTTGTAATTGCCATCCTGATAATGACAGTCTCCGGGATGGCAGCCTCCGATCAGAACACCATCAGCTCCTTCCCTGAAAGCCCAGATGATATGTTCAGGATCTACCCTGCTAGAACACATGAACCTGATATTCACACCATTCGGTGTGTATTGAAGTCTGGATGTTCCCGCAAGGTCCGCTCCGGCACTTGTACACCATTTGCACACAAAGCAGACTATCTTCGGTTCAAACATCATTCACCTCCAAGGCTGGCGGTGACCATTAATTTAATCTGGGAATCAGAAAGGTTTCTCTGTTGTGTTGCTCCGCAGGCGCAGGCAGCCACACAGGAACCGCAGCCCTCGCAAAGGGCCTCATTCACAGTTACAATTTCTTTTTCATCATCATATTCTCTGGCGTCATATGGACAGACAGAAATGCATATCCTGCATCCACCGCAGAGATCTTCATCAACCCAGGCTATTGTCGGATCCTGCTCCAGATGATCTCTGGAAAACAGGGAAATAACTTTGCATGCCGCGCCGCTGGCCTGAGCCACGGTTTCAGGTATATCCTTTGGACCCTGTGCGACACCAGCGAGAAAGAATCCGCTGTTGATGCTTTCTATCGGCCTGAGCTTTGGATGCGCTTCGGAGAAGAAGTCGTTGGGACCTGTCTGGATTCTGAGTATTTTCGCCAGATCGGTAGCATCCTCCATTGGGACTATGGCGGTTGCAAGAACCACAAGATCTGCGGCAATCTCGATATTTCTGCCGGTAAGAGTATCGGTTCCCCAGACAACGGTCTTGTCTCCATCGCGGAAGATCTTCGCGACCTTACCTCTCAGGTAGACGATTCCTTCATCCTCCTCAGCTTTGTGGTAGAACTCCTCGTACCCTTTTCCACCTGTCCGGATGTCAATGTAGAATATGTAAGGCTGCCCGTCATGCACCCTGTGTTTGTACAGAAGAGCATGTTTGGTTGTGTACATGCAGCATATCTTCGAGCAGTAGGGTTTGTATCTTTCGGGATCTCGTGAGCCGGCACACTGCACGAAGACCACTTCCTTTGGAATCTTGCCATCAGATGGTCTTCTGACTTCTCCGACAGTTGGGCCGGAAGCAGAGAGGATCCGCTCAAAGGCGAGGCCGTCTATCACATCGGTAAGTTCTCCCGAACCGTAACTGGGCAGATCGATTACTGGAAGAGTTTCGAATCCTGTTGCGGTGATGATGGCTCCGATTTCTTCCTCTATAATCAGATCTTCCTGTTCGAAATCTATTGCCCCGATTTCACATACTTTTTCGCACAGCCTGCATTTACCTGTTTTGTAGTAGATGCAGTTATCCCTGTCTATAACAGGCTTATTGGGGACGGCCTGGGGGAAGGGAACGTAGATTGCGCCTCGAGTTGAAAGACCCCTGTCAAATTCCGATGGAACTTTTACCGGACACTTTTCCATGCAGAGTCCACAGCCGTTACAGATTGACCAGTCTACAGAAGCGGCTTTTCTCCTGATCTTTACATTGAAGTTGCCAACGTATCCTGATACTTCTTCAATCCTGGAGTAAGTCATCAGATTAATATTGGGGTGTTTTCCAGCTGAGACCATTTTGGGGGTTAAAATGCACTGAGAACAGTCGAGAGTAGGGAATGTTTCCGAGAGCTGAGCCATGTGCCCGCCTATGGATGATTCCTTCTCAACAAGAATTACAGGATAACCGGAATCAGCGATATCAAGAGCAGCCTGTATCCCTGCGATACCGCCGCCGATAACTAGAGCTTTTTTGGTAATTGAAACCGGAATCGGTTCCAGCGATTCGTTCAGTCTTGTTTTTTCAACAATTGTGCCAACGATTTTGACAGCCTTTTCCGAGGCTTTTTTTCTGTCGGAATGAACCCAGCTGCACTGTTCCCTGATATTCGCGATTTCACACTGCCAGGGATTGAGTCCCGCTTCCGCCGCTGCGGTTCTGAAAGTGGATTCATGCAGAGTGGGGGAACATGCCGCAATTATAACAGCATCGAGCTTTTCCTCCCTGATCTTTTCTTGGACGAGAGCCTGTCCGGGTTCTGAACACATGTAAATGTAATCCATTGCGAAAGCGACACCGGGCATCTTTTCCGCTTCCCTTGCCAACCGCTCAACATCAACCGTTCCGGCGATATTGATGCCGCAGTGGCAGACAAAAACACCTATTCGCTTCATGTTCTGTCCCCCTCTCCGGCATGATTGCCGATTTTTTCGAGAACCGGGGAAACATCAACGCAGTGCCTCTCAAAACCCTGTTTGTCCATTCCAACTCCTAGAGCTAGTGAAAGGAGCTGAGTGAAATAAAATACCGGTATCGGTTTGAAATCAGCGTAGGCTTCCGATATGGCCTTCTGTCTTGAATCAAGGTTGTAGAAGCAGAGAGGGCAGCTGACTACTATTGCGTCAGCTCCGTTTTTCATCGCGGAGGTCAGTATCCTGTAACAGAGTCTTGTTGAAGCATCAGGGCTGGAAACAGAAAGGTATGACCCGCAGCATTCAGTGCGATAGGGGTAGTTTATCGGTTCCGCTTCCAGGGCTCGGACGAAATCCTCGATAATGGTCGGGTTTTCAGGATCATCCAGTTGTATTTCGTTCAAAGGTCTGA
>DAOWAG010000140.1 GCA_030634715.1 Candidatus Aegiribacteria sp.
CTCTTTCCGTTGATCTGAAGTTTCCTGACCATTTGGTCGTGCCATGAGGTTTCGCTCTTTTGCATACGCTTTCTCCTTGTAAATATGATTTTGAGAAAGTGTATGTCGAAGCAGGTCTCGAGTTCACATAAAAAAAGCGTGGTGAGAGAATCTTTGAACGGGTATAATCAGACGTGAGTGCTGCCGGCCGCGAAGCGGCTTACTTGAACATGTCTTTTGGAGCAGACGCCTTCTCGTCGCTTCGCTCCTGCGAGGGCGCAGCTCATCCGGGGCGGTGGCTTGTTAAGCATAGAAAGCAAACTGAGCAGAGGATGCCATTATGAGATCAGCGGGAAAAGTATCATCTATCTATCAACATCCCACGGAACTAGTGCAGCGGCTAATTCAGTTTGATACCACCAATCCACCCGGTAACGAGTCTGAATGTATCTCTTTCATTAATGGCCTGCTAACAAAGGCAGGGATAGAAACCAAGATTCTGTCATACACACCAGAACGTCCCAACATTATTGCTCGATTACACGGTCAAGGCAAAGCATCACCCCTCTTGCTCTATGGGCATGTGGATGTCGTTACTACTGAAAATCAAAAGTGGCAACACCCACCATTTGAGGGTAAAGCGACGGATGGTTTTGTGTGGGGACGCGGCGCCTTAGATATGAAAGGTGGCGTAAGCATGATGCTGGCTGCCTTCCTCCGTGCAAAAGCTGAAAGTCTAAAATTGCCCGGTGATGTTATTCTAGCCGTTGTAAGCGACGAAGAAACGTTAGGTGACTTTGGCGCCAAGTATCTGGTAGAGAACCATTCAGACTTGTTTGATGGCGTCCGCTATGCAATCGGCGAATTTGGCGGATTTACTTTGTATATCGGCAAGCGGCGATTCTATCCTATCATGGTCGCCGAGAAACAAATTTGTTGGATGAAAGCGACCGTGCGAGGACTTGGTGGACACGGCTCAATGCCAGTCCGCGGCGGTGCGATGGCGAGACTGTCTCAGCTTCTTCAACAGCTTGATAAACATCGTCTACCGGTTCATGTTACACCAGCCGCCCGCCTTATGTTTAAGACAATGGCGTCAGCCCTTGGTGGGCTAACCGGCTTGATCCTGAGACAGTTGACGAATCCTGCGTTGACAAACAGCTTGCTAAACCTACTTGGAGAACATGGGCGTTTATTTGACCCTCTATTGCACAATACTGTGAGTGCTACAATTTTGCATGGGAGTCATAAGTTCAATGTGATACCCAGTGAGATATCTGTAGAACTGGATGGACGATTACTTCCTGGCAGTCATCCTGATGACATGATTGCGGAACTTAGGCAGATCATTGGCAACGAAGTAGAACTTGAAGTGATTCGTTATGACCCGGGACCAGCTGCACCGGATATGGGGCTCTTCGACACACTTGCTGATATCCTGCGAGAGGTTGATCCAGACGGTATACCTGTCCCGCTCCTGTTGAGTGGGACTACAGATGGGCGTCTCTTCTCTCGACTGGGTATTCAAACCTATGGCTTCTTACCCATGCAATTGCCGGAAGACTTCAATTTCATAAGGACGATCCATGCCGCGGATGAACGAATTACTGTAGAGGCGCTCAATTTTGGCGCAAACGCAATCTACAAACTTCTTCAGCGTTTTGGGGGATAGACGTTCTGGCTCATACCATTCATTACGATGTCTAGCGTTTGTAACCAATTTTCTGAAGGAGCTGCAGGCGGTTCTCTATGTCTTCCGCTATCTCAACAGCAAACGGAGGTTCGCCATCGATAACCCCCATTATACCACCGCCCTGCTCTGATCTGGCGACTATCACCTGAACGGGATTTCCGGTAGCACAGTAGATTCTGCAGACCTCCGGAACGTTTTTAACCTGGTTGAGAATCTGTATCGGGAAAACCTTTGACAGCACAATCAGAAAAGTATGTCCGCAGCCAAGTTTGAGAAGGTTCTTCTCAGCAATTGATTTCAGTTCAAGGTCTGTTCCATCACTCCTGACAAGTCTGAGACCTGATGCTTCGGAAAAGGCAAGTCCGAACTCTGATCCCGGAACAGTTCCGATGATTGCTTCATACAGATCTTCAACTGTTTTGATGAAATGAGACTGCCCCAGAATGATGTTACATCCTTCAGGATATTCCAGCTGAAGTATCTCCATTGAAAAGTCATTCATTGCTTCCTCCCTCATCAGTCTGTCAGTATCGTCTTCTCTGTCTCGCGGATGGGATATTCATATCCAACCGGTAATTAGCAACGGTTCGCCTTTTTACTTTCATACCCAGAGCCTCTAGCGCCAGGACAAGTTTTGCGTCTGAAAGAGGTTTCTTCTTGTCTTCCAGTTTAATAAGCTTCTTCAGTTCATCTTTCACAGATCTGCTGGATATGTCTCCATTCTCACCTGGGAGAGCCCTGCTGAAAAAGAAACGAATTTTATAAATACCTCTGGGTGACTGAAGGTATTTGCCATTGATGGCTCTGCTGATAGTAGATTGATTGTATCCCAAAGCATCCGCTACTATCTGAAGTGTGAGTGGTCTGAGACCCTCAATCCCATGCTCAAAGAAATTGCTCTGATATTCCGCCAGGAAATTCCCGATTCTTGTTACTGTCTCCTGACGCTGCTCAATCGCCTTGATGAACCAGGATGCCTTCTGAAATTTCTTTACGACATACTCTTTTTCTTTCGGAGAAGTGCTGGGAGATTCAAGGATTTGTCTGTTTCTCGCAGATATCATCAGTCTCGGAAATCTATTGTCATTCAGAATAGCTTCAAAATGATCTTTAACTCTGATGATTATGATATCAGGTATAACAGCTGTATTCGAGCTGGATGAAAACTCATTGCCCGGCCATGGATTCAGAATGGAAATTCTATCAATGGCTTCCTGTGCTTCATGCGGAGAAACATTTTCCGCACCAGCAATAAGTTTTATTTTTTTCTCCGTCATCTCATCAAAATGAGAAGCTACTATTCGATATTCAAGACTGTCAGTTGTGTAACCCGTTTCTATCAATTGAATCTCCAGTGCTTCAACTTCACTTCCAGCACCAACACCTGTAGGCTCAAGAGATCTGACGATCTCAATTGCCCTGGTCAGTAATTCAGGCTTGCCGTCCCAACCCGCTTCGAGTTCCTGCTCAGTCAGAAAGAGCAGCCCATGCCTGTTCAGAGAATAGATGATGTAAAGTACAGCTTCTTCAACATCAACTGGAAGCATGAACGCATAAACCTGCTGAAGAAGATATTCGGAGAGCGTGGGTTCACTTGGAGGTTCGGGCATCCATGAGTCATCATCTGTCTGGCGGAAGCTTTGTGTTTGTTCACCCGTATGCTCCTCAATGCGCTTGAGAATATCCAACGGATCGGATTCCGCACTGTCACTTCTGGAAGGCTCTTCATCCCATGGGTTAAGCTCGGAACTCGTGGATTCACCTTCAACTGTTTTCTCAGGATCCTTCTGCTGATTAACTTCTTTTTCAAGGAGCGGGTTCTCCTGAAGTTCTTTCCTGATGAGATTTTCAAGATCGATTGAAGGCAATTGAAGAATCTCTAGAGCCTGTCTTATCTTCTGTGTCAGAACAAGCTTCTGGGTTTGAGTCAGCTTCAGGTTCTGAGTCATTTTGAATTCAGGCATACTAGAGCTTGAACCTTTCACCAAGGTAGATTTTTCTTGCTTCGGGATCTTCAGCAAGTTCCCCGGCTGAACCGGAGATTAGTATTTTCCCATCGTACATTATGTAAGCCCTGTCAGTAATTTCAAGAGTTTCTCTTACATTATGATCCGTTATCAGAATACCAAGACCTCTTGTTCTCAGGTCTCTTACAATGCTCTGAATATCATTAACCGCTATAGGATCTATTCCAGCGAAGGGTTCATCAAGAAGAAGGAAAGCAGGTTCTGTCACAAGAGAGCGTGCTATCTCAACACGCCTTCTCTCTCCCCCCGAAAGTGTGAAAGCTTTCTGATCCGCGACCTTCTCCAGGCCCAGATCCGAAAGGAGCTTGTAGAGCCTCTTTTTTCGTTCTTTTTTTCCCAGTTTCATTGTTTCCAGAATACTCATCAGATTATCCGAAACAGTCATTTTCCTGAACACACTGGATTCCTGAGGCAGATAACCTATTCCAAGACGGCATCTTTTACACATCGGCAGACGTGTGATGGTGATTTCATCCATAAAGACATCACCGGAGTCTGGTCGAATGAAACCGACTATTTGATTGAAAGTGGTGGTCTTCCCTGCTCCATTCGGCCCAAGAAGTCCCACTATTTCTCCTCTTTCGACAGTAAGAGATACGCCGTTCACAACCGATCTCTTCCTGTATCTCTTAACAAGATTCTCAGTTCTCAGGACCATTATCTTGTTCATAGTTCTCCGATTTTCGGTCACTGATTACCTCCGCGATAGCTGTATGTTCCAGTTACTGAA
>DAOWAG010000199.1 GCA_030634715.1 Candidatus Aegiribacteria sp.
ATTTTCGCCCGGGGGCCTCAAGTAATGTCCGGCTACTACAAGAATCCCGATGCAACCAGGGCGGTATTGGACAATGAGGGGTGGCTCAACACCGGCGATCTGGCGATACGATCGGAGAACGGCGAGATTATCATCGTCGGGCGTATGAAAGATACCATCGTCCTGATGAGCGGGGAAAACGTGGAGCCCGAACCCATCGAAGACAAGATAAAGGAAAGTCTCTACATCGACCACGCCGTGGTCCTGGGCCAGGATCAGAAACAACTGTCGGCCATCGTTGCGTTGAATGAAGAGGAGTTGATGAGGTTGGCTGGTGAGCTCAAGATGTCGACTACGGATATCATAACCGAAGGCGAGGACTCAATTGAGAACGACCAGATTTATCAGCATATTATGAAGGAAGTAAACGCCCTGATTTCCCGGGAGCAGGGATTCAAACGCTTTGAATTCATTACGAAGATATTACCGGTCAGAAATACCTTCTCCATCGGCAGGGAACTCACCCAGACACTCAAGGTGAAACGTCAGTACATTTATGAGAAATACAAGGGACTCATTGCCCGTATGCATCACGACAGCAACAGGAAGAGGCGGTAAATAGTCGTACTTTACTTGCTTCCTATTTCCTGTTGTCGAAACAGATTGGGTATGATAGATTGTCCCGACTGAATCATTTATCGGTTCTGAACTGATATTATAACACCCCATATGTATTATTTATTGTAAGGAGAAACGAATGGGACTGAACCTAATTGTCCTTGTAAAACAGGTTCCTGATACTCAAAATATCACCGGAGACGCTATGAAAGAGGATGGAACTGTCAACAGAGCAGTTCTACCTGCAATTTACAATCCTGAGGATCTGCATGCTCTTGAAGCTGCTTTGACTGTCAAAGATGCCAACCCGGGATCTACAGTTCATGTTATTACGATGGGTCCTCCTTCTGCTGTTCAGGTGCTTAAAGATTCGCTCTACAGAGGAGCAGACTTTGTTGCCCTTATTTCCGACCGGAAATTTGCGGGAGCCGATACACTTGCCACGTCTTATGCACTCAAATGTGCTATCGAAAAAATAGGGAATTACGACATTGTTTTTTGCGGACGTCAGGCAATTGATGGAGATACCGCCCAGGTAGGCCCGCAAACGGCAGAAAAGCTTGGAGTCAATCAGATTACGAATGTCTCCAGGATTGAAAGTATTGATATCAGGAAGAAAGAGATTCAGGCCAGAAGATCAATTGAGGGTGGATATGAGATTATCAAAGCCCCTTTTCCTATTCTTCTTACAGTCACAGACGAAGGTTATTCACCTCGTCCCCCATCTGTAATCCGGGTCATGACCTATAAAAATGCATCTGCAGAGATGGATGAAGCAGAGTATGACGAATCGTATATCAACAGTTCGGTAGATAAAATAAGGGATACAGCCATCAGTCTCTGGGATATCAATGCAATTGGTGCAGATGTTGACAGCTGCGGATTGGCAGGTTCTCCGACAAAAGTAAAGAAGATAGAGTCTGTCATTCTGAAGTCTGAAGAGATCAGGATGGTTGAGAATTCCGAAGAATCAATATCAGAAATGGTCCATGATTTAATTGCCGACCACACTCTGGGTTAAGAAGGAGAAGAAAATTGAGTTCAAATAACAGTGTAATGGTTTTCATCCAGCAGGATGATGGAAAAGTTGCAGAAGTAAGTATTGAGCTTCTCTCAAAGGCCAGAGATCTTGCGGATCAGCTTAAAACGACAGTTACCGGAGCTTTAATCGGAAGCGGTGTCAATGAGGAAGCATTGAAGCTGATTCCTTATGGTGTGGATGAGATTCTTCTTATCGACGATAAGAGACTGAAGCACTACACCCCGATGCCTTATACAAAAATAATGGTTGAGGTGATTAAAAAATTAAAACCGCAGATTGTACTCTACGGTGCGACAACAACCGGTAGAGATTTAGGACCGAGAATTGCTTCCAATCTCAAGGTTGGTCTCACTGCTGATTGTACGAGTCTGGAAATCGGTGATTATTCCAACAAGGGAGATGACTACAGCAATATTCTATATCAGATCCGCCCGGCATTCGGCGGCAATATTATTGCTACAATTGTGAGCCCTGAGAAGAAACCCCAGATGGCAACAGTGCGGGAAGGGGTTATGAAAATTGGATCCCCTGAACCTGCATATAAAGGGAAGGTTACGGCTTTTGACGTAAAGTTGTCAGATTCGGACTTCCCTTCAGTCGTAATCAAGAAGATACAGGAAGAAAAGCTTGTCGACCTTAAAGGCGCACAGGTGATAGTTTCCGGCGGTGTGGGTGTCGGGTCTAAAGAGGACTTCGATCTGATTGTTCAGCTGGCTCATATTCTTGGGGCTGAAGTCGGGGCTTCCAGAGCTGCCGTAGATGCAGGATATGTATCAAAAGAACATCAGGTCGGACAAACCGGAACAACTGTCCGTCCCAAGCTTTATATTGCATGCGGAATCTCGGGATCTGTTCAGCACAGAGCCGGTATGGATGAATCAGCAAGAATCATAGCCATCAATACCGATCATGAAGCGCCCATCTTTCAGATTGCTCACTACGGAATTGTCGGAGATCTGAAAGATATTATTCCGAAGTTCATTAAAGCTTTCAAGGCAAAGGATTAGGAGATATACATGGAAAATTTTTTACTGGATAATGAGGATATACTGTTCCATCTTGAACATATGGATATCGATAGAATTATTGCCCTGAAGGAAGACAATTTCAAAGAAGCGGAAACGTATTCATATGCCCCTGTTAACGCGGAAGATGCCAGAGACTCCTATCATAAAGTTTTAAGTATTATTGGTGAAATCTGCGGTGAGACACTGGAACCCCTTGCGGCCGATATTGATGAGGAAGGTGTCCGACTGGTTAACGGAGAAGTTCAGTATGCTAAGGGTACCAGGGAGGTTCTGGATATCTTTGCGAAAGCCGATTTGATGGGTTTTTCCATGCCCAGAAAATACAAGGGTCTGAACTTTCCGTCCATAATGCTGGCTGTTGCTGCAGAGATTGTTTCCCGGGCTGACGGTTCCTTTTTGAACTTCGGTCTCCAGCAGGATATTGGTGAAACTCTCAACAAATTCGGCTCCGACAAACAGAAAATGGATGTGCTTCCAAAACTGGCCACCGGAGAACTCGGATGCTCCATGATTCTTACCGAGCCTGATGCGGGATCGGATCTCCAGGCCGTCAACATTCGTGCTCACCAGGCCGCAAGCGGCCAGTGGTTCCTCAACGGTGTGAAGAGGTTTATCACCAATGGAAACGGTGAGATCGGACTTGTTCTTGCCAGAAGTGAGGAAGGCCAGTCCGGCGCCAGAGGTCTTTCATTCTTTCTCTATAAACGGGATGAGCATATGACAATCCGCCGGGTTGAAAATAAGCTCGGTATTCATGGTTCACC
>DAOWAG010000410.1 GCA_030634715.1 Candidatus Aegiribacteria sp.
GAAAACCATGAGTCAGGAATAGAAAACCCATTCCTTTTGACATATCCATGGAAAATTCTTTAGTTGCTGAAAACCCGGCAAATCTTTTTATCTGCGAGGCAAGCCATGGTTTACCAGCAGCGGCTGATATAAGCAGTACACCCGCAAATATAAACTCCAGAAGAATGTATCCGGCTCCATTGTAACCTCTTGCGGCCAGAACCTCTCCAGCCAGACCTGCGCCTGCAAGCAGAGCTCCTTCAAGGATGAGGGAAGGGTGTTTCGTCCCGCGGAAAATCAGCAGAAAAAGAAACTCCCCCAGACCGAGAGATGCAACGAAAAGAGCAGCTGCGTAGCCGGAGAGGAAGATATCCGCGGTCAGATATCCAATCAGTACAACAAGAGTAGGAGTCACCTGTTACTCCGTTTCAGAGCTATCCTCTTCTGACGAAATGGGTTCAAGTATGAAATGATCTCCATCCGTATCAAGAAGAACTTCCTGACCAGGGTGAATACTTCCATCGATAATCGCTGTTGCCAGCTCATTCTGTACATGTTTCTGCAATACACGCTTGAGCGGTCTGGCACCGAATGCCGGATCGTATCCTAGCCTTGCAAGAAGATCTACCGCGGATTCGGATGGAAGAAGAGCAATATTCTGTTCTCCCAGTAGCCTGTTCAATCTCAATAACTGTATTTCCACGATCTCTCTGATTTCATCTCGACCAAGTGGACGAAATACTATTATGTCGTCAATCCTGTTAAGGAATTCAGGTCTGAATCTGGTGCCAAGTTCCCGTTTTGCTCTTTCCGTCAGCTCTTTCTGCGAAAGTTTCCCAGCTGCTTCAGCTATCCAGTCACTGCCCAGATTGCTTGTCATGATAATGACGCAGTTGCGGAAATCTACAGTTCTCCCCTGCCCGTCAGTGAGCCGACCCTCATCCAGAATCTGCAGGAATATATTGAAAACATCCTGATGCGCTTTCTCGATCTCATCGAAGAGAACCACTGAATAAGGCCTTCTCCTGACCGCTTCTGTCAGGTATCCTCCCTCATCATATCCCACATATCCGGGGGGTGCTCCTATCAGGCGGGAAACAGAATGCTTCTCCATGAATTCACTCATATCGATTCTGATCAGTGAGTTCTCATCATCAAACAGGAAATCTGCAAGTGATCGTGCAAGTTCAGTCTTACCAACTCCGGTCGGCCCCATGAAAATAAAGCTTCCAAGAGGCCTGTTCGGATCCTGCACATTCGCTCTTGCTCTTCTGACTGCCTCGGCCACAGCAGAAACGGCTTCATCCTGACCGATAACTCTTCGATGAAGCTCTTCTTCAAGTGTGAGAAGGCGCTGCTTCTCACTTTCCATCAGTAGAGTAACAGGAATACCTGTCCATATGGATACTACCTCTGCAATATTATCGTCTGTAATTTCTTCGGAAAGCATGGATCCACTCTTCTGAAGATCCTCCAGTTTTCTCCTGAGATCTGATTGTTTCTCTTCAAGCTCATGGAGTTTACCGTAACGGATTTCAGCTACCTTTTCAAGATCACCCTCCCGTTCAGCGATCTTTGATACTCCTCGAAGGTCCTCTGCTTCCCGCGAAAGATCCCTGATTCTGTCTATGAGGTCTTTC
>DAOWAG010000234.1 GCA_030634715.1 Candidatus Aegiribacteria sp.
TCCTTGTACCCCAGACACTCAAAGCATTCCTGAAGGTGAAGAGGGAGCGGATAATAGACAGCACAGCCTATGTTACGCTCTCGAAGCCATGCAAGAAGCTCGTCGCGATTTTCAGCCTTTAAGGTGTACTGATTGTATACAGACCAGGCCTTTTTCCTTATGACTGGAGTCTTAACCTGTTTCACGCTCTTAAAAGCGCTCTTGTAGAAATCCGCGTTTCTCCTGCGTCCTTTATGCCATTCTTCAAGATGGGACAATTTTATCCTGAGAAATCCCGCCTGCAGAGCATCCAGCCGGGAATTAAAGCCCACTTCCCTGTGAATGTAGCCCTGTCCACCATGTTCTCTGAGTCTGACAATTCTCTCCGCGGTCTCCCGGTCACTGGTCGTAACCATCCCACCATCTCCGAGAGCGCCAAGATTCTTTGAGGGAAAAAAGCTGAAGCAGCCTGCTGCTCCAAAAGAGCCTGCCTTCTTACCCTCCCATTTCGCACCGACTGCCTGTGCGGCATCCTCGACAACCGGGATTTGCCAGTCATTGCAGATAGTCATAATCCTGTCCATTTCAGCCATCTGACCGAACAGATGCACAGGCATTACCGCTGCTACTCTAGTGCCGCTGCTCTTCTCAATGACACCTCTGTTCGTAACAGCACAATTATTTCTCAGCCAATCAGACAGGAGATCAGGATCCATATTGAAAGTATCGGGAAGAATGTCAACGAACTTCGGAATACCGCCTGCACGGACAACAGCTCCCGCAGTCGCGAAGAAAGTGAAGGGAGTTGTTATTACATATTCTCCCGGTTTGATACCTGCAGCCATGAGCGCGAGAATAAGAGCGTCAGTACCGGAAGCGCACCCAACCGCGATTTCTGTTCCGCAGTATTTCGAGAACTCCCCTTCAAGAGCTGCCAGTTCAGGACCTTTAATAAATGCTGATGTCTCCAGCGCTTTATCGAAAACCTTGCGGAGATCTTCGAGAAGAGGTTTGTGCTGTCTCTTGATGTCTAACAGAGGAACTGCCATTATTATATCCTTTCGAACGTCAGGCGTTATTTTATGGGTTCAGTGAGCTCCTGCCCCGGTCAGAACCACTTTCAGGGTTCTGGCAAGTATTTCCAGGTCAAGAAAGATAGACTGGTTCTCAATATAGAAAAAATCATACTTAAGTTTACTGGCAACGCTTTTCAGATCAGTATCATATTCCAGCTTGACCTGCGCCCATCCCGTCAGACCCGGTTTGATTGTAAGGCGTTTCTGGTAGAACGGATACATTATTCTGAGTTCTTCAACGAAAGCCGGTCTTTCGGGTCGAGGTCCGACTATTGACATTTCACCTCTGACAACATTCAGCAGTTGAGGAAATTCATCGATCCTCGATCTGCGTAGAAGGCGGCCTATAGATGTAATTCTCGCGTCTTCCTTGTCGGCCCAGACAGGACCGCTGTGCTTCTCGGCGTCTTGAATCATGCTCCGGAACTTGAAAACCTTGAACATTCTACCGCCTTTACCCACTCTTGTCTGGCGATAGAAGACAGGGCCTCTGGAATCAATCTTGATGGCTATTCCTATCAGGATCCAGAAAGGGAGCCCTGCAAGAAGAACTATAACGCTGATGAAGTAATCCATGAACAGTTTAACAAGCCTCTGCCAGAAACTCAGTCTTTCAGGGAAGATCTCCATGAAAGGCTGCCCCATTATCTGAGTGCTGTGAACATGCCCTGTAACAATATCAAAAAGATCTGGCACCACTTTTACTCTGATACCAGCACCCGCAGCCGGAAGAAGAAGAGATAGAATATCATCGTGGAAATTGGACGCTATAGTCACAAGAAGTTCCTGAATATTGCACTCCTTGAGGATTTTCGGAAGATCCATTACGTTGCCCAGAATCCGTTCTTCCGAAACGGTCTGCTCGATACTGCTTTTCTCCGGATCAACAAAACCGACAACATTGTACCCGAGAGCAATATTCTCATCAAGATACTGCTCCAGAGAAGAGGCGGATATACCGGTTCCTATGATTGCTGCATTACGCCTGAGAATACCTTTTTTTGCCAGTTTTCTCTCTATCAGGCGCACGCATCCTCTGGCAATGAATACAAGTAGAATCAGAAGGACGTAGTAAAAAACAATGATCCATCTTCCAATAGATGCGGAAGGTGAGATGAGGAAAGCGCCGAAAAAAAGAATTATAAAGCCGGTAGTAACAGGTTTCATAACCAGCTTGAGTTCATCCGCCCAGCTCATGTCCCAGTGGAGCCTGTAGGATCCGGAAGCGGCGAACATAAGCCACCAGAATGGAATTGATGCAATTCCGCCGGCGAACATAACATGAGCAGACATTGGAATGACATCCTCGAAAAGGCCCGAGTCAAACTTGATCCATGCCGCGAATATGAGGGATATGAATACAGCAATTGCGTCAAAACCCATTCCGAGCAGCATAATCTGCTTTTTCAGTATTCTTCCTCCATGGTTTTCTTTTCCCATATCTCTACGGGATTACCTGTCAGGATTCTGAATATACCATCAATTGAGGCAAAGTTCATAAGCCAGAAGTAGTAAGGAAAAAGAAGCTTCGACGGCAATCTGTTTCTCAGGAATAATCCGGCAACCGCAAGAAGGTGGAAACAGCACATCAGAAGAAAGATAGCCGTGTAAAAGGGAGAACCGACCAGAAAACCCGACAGAACAGTCGCGCAGATAATAAGAACACCGGATAACCATCTCAGCATTTTATGAATAAGGAGCTGAAGGAAGAGAAATATTTTCCCATTCTTCAAGGCTTTTCCCATCAGGAGAACGCAGCTGATAAGCATCCAGCTGACAATTCTTACCATTCTGCGATACTGGCTGGAATCGTCAGGAGAAGGCTCTACAGCGATGGCACGCTCATTGAATACGCATGAATATCCCTGAATCCTTGTCATGACCGCGAGTTCAAAATCATCAGCTCGATTGGGAGCTGCGGGCATGAAGAGATTTCTTCTCAGCGAAAAGATCGCGCCAGTTGCACCCA
>DAOWAG010000263.1 GCA_030634715.1 Candidatus Aegiribacteria sp.
CAATCAATCTATAAATTGACACTAGCATTACCAACAGGTAGATGAATTGCAATCCTGCATACATCACCTCCGGTGAAAAGACTCTCGATAACTTCAACCTCGACAGGCATCTGAAGAATATCCTCCCAGATTCCTTTGTAGAATCCGGCACCGCAATAGCAAAAGGATGCAGGGACAGTATATCCAGTTTTGACTGCATCTCTTACACGCGGACAATGACAGTAGTACTCTATCCGCTTTTTACTGTCCTTCTCATTCAGGTATTCCTTCAGGAAACCACTCTTGGGAATCTTGGTCGCGATGATTGTGTTCCCTTGCCTGACACCGGCAAGCCCCATATTTCTTGATACAACGTATTCGATCTCATCCTCTGTAAGATCTAGTGTATCTCTGATAAAATTCTCGAACTGTTTCTGAAGGAGATCCAGCACACAATCAATATCCCCTGTTTCTTCCCAGAGCTCCCTGGCTTTCTGAAGACCGGAGGTTGGATACCGACATGCACAGAGTGTCATTATTCGATGTGTCTCAGCCTTTCCAGAATGCGATTCAAGTTTATCAACAATCTTCGCTGTCCATTCGATTATTTCACTGCGCGGTGTCTGGTCAGTAAATTCTTCACTTCCCTTGAGGACTTTCCGCCTGAAAGCCTTCCCTGCGCTGGAATCAATCGCATTGGAAAGCTTCAGCAGCCACGCTTTTTCGAAATCAAATACTGGTGACATTCATAATTCACTTTCTATAATTCGAGATTCGCTGCATTCCAGTCGGAGAGGAACTTTGTCAGACCGCTGTCTGTCAGTGGATGCTTTACAAGCTTACGCACAACTTCGGTGGGTACTGTCGCGATATGCGCTCCCGCAAGAGCAGCCTGCTCAACATGCTGCGTATGCCTGATGCTTGCGGCTATTATTTGAGTGGGAAATCCGTAAAGGTTGAATATCTCGGCGAGATCCGATACAATCTGCATCCCTGGAATACCTATATCGTCAAGCCTGCCTACAAACGGACTGACGAATGACGCACCGGCCAGCGCAGCGGTATAGCCCTGCGCTGTGGAGAAAACAAGGGTAACGTTGCACCTGATACCTTCTTTTTCAAGAACTGATACTGCGGCAAGTCCTTCCTCACCCATGGGGATTTTGATAACAACATTCTCATGCCATTCTGTTTTCTCTCTCGCTTCTTCAATCATCCCATATCTGTCTGTGCTGATAACCTCAGCACTGATCGATCCATCCACAATGTTACAGATCTCTGCGATTACTTCCTTGAAATCTCTACCCTCCTTTGCGACAAGCGATGGATTGGTAGTAACTCCGGAGAGAATTCCCCATGACGCGATCTCGCGGATGTCATCAACATTTGCCGTGTCAAGAAACAGTTGCATAATCTTCCCTTCAATCCAGGTCTGTCATTGACCCTTTTGTCTTCAATATTGGAACTGGTACGTATCCCGTAACCAGAGTCTTTGGTTCATCAAATCCGAAATCAACTGTGATCTGCCATTCGGAACCCTTCCTTATTGCCTTTACGACAAGTCCCTTACCATATCTCGGATGTCTGATGAGATTCCCTCTGCTGTAAGATATGGTTTCCTCATCAGTGGTGGAAGAGGTTTCAATGGATTTATCGATTGCGCTCTTTGAAGAAGAATGAAACCTGTCTTCTCCGCTGCTGATCTCATAAATAAACCTGGAAGGTCCCGATTGTCTGACTCCCGCTCTTTTTCTACTAATAGTATGGGTCAGTATCAATCGTTCCTTCGCTCGAGTCATACCCACATATAGAAGTCTTCGTTCCTCCTCCATATCGCTCGAAGCATATTCGCCAGGCCTTACGAACGGAAGCAGTCCCTCTTCGAGTCCTGCTATGAAAACTGTACTGAATTCCAGTCCCTTTGCGCAGTGAAGCGTCATCAGGGCAATTTTCCCGCTCTCTTCTCCTTCGTATTCGTCAACTGTCGTAGCCAGGCTGATCTCGCTCATGAATCCGGGAAGACCTCCCGTTGACGCGGCATTGTCGTACTCGGTAACGCTTTTTCTGAACTCGGCAATATTCTCCAGACGGGATAAATCAATAATATCTCCGGAATCATACTGTTTCATTATGCCAACATTCTCGAGCAGGCTCTCTACCGTTCTGGACGCAGAAGCACCACCAAGGATATCTTCGTTCGCGAATGTGAACCATTCACCGAGTTTCTTCAAGCCGGCCTGAGCCTTAGAAGTGATCCCTTTTATATTATCCGAGGCAAGCATAGCCTCTACCGGATCCATGCCTGTGGAATCGATATAGTCAAAGAAGGAAGAAAACCCCTTTTTCCCCAGTCCCCTTGTGGGCCGGTTGATAATCCTCTGCAGGCTCAGTCGATCATTTCGATTGAGGAGAATTCTTAAATATGCTATTATGTCCTTGATTTCCATTCGCTCATAGAATCTCTGTGAACCGACAACCTCATAATTAATCCGGTGTTTCCTGCACGCGGTTTCGAATTGTCTCGATTGAGCATTAGTTCTGTAAAGCACAGCAATGGAATCTTCGGAGCATGACCCGTCCTCCAGTATTTCCTCTATTTCCTGAAGAATCCATTCAGCTTCCTCAGCTTCATTATAGAGAGATTTGACCCTTATCGGGCATCCCGCGTCCTTCCTGGTCCACAATGTCTTTCCATGCCTTTTCAGATTGTGCCTGACAAGAGC
>DAOWAG010000162.1 GCA_030634715.1 Candidatus Aegiribacteria sp.
ATGACCGCGCTGAATGTTGGCGAAGCTGGAAATGTCATCGAGCTTGCCTTTGCGTTCTCCGCTGATTCAGTTGCTCTGAACAGGTTCGTTCCCGGAGGTGAGGGACGCTGGAATCCTGATCTCCTTCCAACACTGAGGCAGCTTGACAACAGTCTGAGTTCCGCCAGCAGCATTGCTTCTTCTCATGGAATGACGGTATACGCTTCAATTCCTGTTGAAGACTGTCTGCTTCAGCACGATAGATTTCCCGGAATTGAATTCGGCTCCTGCGTCTGCGGAGAAGGAAAATGGACTGTTGATCCCTCCGGTGGACTCCGAATCTGCGAACAGAGTCCTGAAATTCTGGGAAACCTCCTTGAATCTTCCTTTTTGAATTTGATTGATAATCCAGCCGTTGCAGCATTCCGCGGGAACTCCAGGCTGACGGATTGCGGCATGTGCACGCGGTATGGTAAATGCGGAGGCGGGTGCAGATTCAGCAACACTACTATTTTCAATCAGGATTTCACTTGTTAAGATAGGGGTTGAGTATTTCCATTAATACTACTGGAAGACTGGATAAGTCCAGCAATGGAGATTCTTCACATTTCATCAGAATCCCTCTGACACTCCGATTTTTTAACCTTCACCTCGCTTGAATAGAACGCCGGATTCGGGGATCATTTTTATAACAATTTGATACAGACCTGTAAAGTATTGGTGTAGAAGAAAATACGAAGGATTATTTGACTTGTGCAGCCGTATATGGTTATGATTAGTCAAAACTCAATCGGTGTAGGGAGGAATCATGTTGGCATTAATTTTCCTGCTTATCGGAACACTTTCAACTCCTCAACCTTTGAACGCGGTCAGGATTCAGGATAGCCCCTCGATAGATGGGATTCTTGATGACCCTGTCTGGGCGCAGGCGGAAACTGTTTGCTGCATGCTTTTGCAGTATGGACCTGAGTATGGATCTAATATGACCGAAGAGACAGAGATATCAATTCTCTACAATGATACTCATATCTATTTCGCTTTCAGTATGAATGATCCCGATCCGAACACTATGATGCACGCGCTTACTCCCAGAGATAATTACATCACCGGTGAATGGATCGCCATTCTGCTTGATACGTGGGGTGATGGCAGGGAAGCTACCAGTTTTGAGATCAGCCTTGCCAACTCTCAGATGGACTCCAAGATAAGTCCTTATGGCGGGTGGGATTACAGCTGGGACGCGGTCTGGGAGAGCGGATCACGAGTGACCGATGAGGGATGGACCGCGGAATTCGCAATTCCCTTCAGCTGCCTTCGCTTCGATCAGACGAATGATGTCCAGTCATGGACTGTCAACTTCCAGAGGATACTC
This sequence comes from Candidatus Aegiribacteria sp., assembly GCA_030634715.1. Next base: position 1,352 of record DAOWAG010000162.1, read on the forward strand.
GGTAAAACCCGTGAGAACGGATGGTATGTTCTCTCCGAGGGTGGACCTATGGCGGATCTTGAAACCTTTGCTGAACTGAATGGAATCGAAGGTATCAAAGGATCACTAGGTCTCGAGGTCAGACCGTACTCCTCTGAGCGTTCCATCCATGATTCAGAAACGGATGAATGGGACAACACTTTCGATGCGGGTGTCGACATTAAGCTGGGGATAGGAAGCAGCATTGCGGCTGATTTCACTGTGAATCCCGACTTCGGTCAGATCGAAGCGGATGCGGTCGAGATGAACCTTTCCCACTTTGAGCTTTTTCTTAGAGAAAGACGACCTTTCTTCCTTGAATCTCAGAATGTCTTCAGCATGCCGTTCATGATGTTCTATTCCCGCAGGATCGGTGCTGTTGCTCCGAATGGTGACGTAATTCCGATAATAGGCGGAGGCAAGATATCCGGTTCACTCGGTGGTGGATTCAGATTCGGATTCCTGAATGCTGTTACAGCAAGAGTTTCAGATGATGATATCATGCTGGTTCCTGCGACCAACTACGGGATATTCAGAACTGTAAGGGATTTTGGAACTTACAGCTATATAGGAATATCTGCCATCTCCAGGGAATCATGGAAGCAGGACGAATTTGACGCAGAGCATAATACCGCTCTCGCGCTTGATGGCGCCTTCGAAGTACCGGGGAACCATCTCGTGAGCCTTGCTGCTGCACGGAGCTGGAACACCGGGCTTGAAGATGATGGGGCCTATGAGATAGAATTCACTAAAATACGCAGCCGTATCGGGTATGAATCCGGATTCAGGTACGTTGGGGAGGACTTCAATGTAAACGCCACGGGATTCACTAGAGAGAACGGTTTCTGGGAATCATGGGGTCATTTCTGGCACAATATCCGACCGGAAGAGACATTCAGCGATATAGGTTACAACGGCGGAGTTTACTACGCGAAACAGCTCCATGGTGAAGTTACCGCCCGGAATGTGAATCTCGAAACATTCGCGACTCTGCAGAACGGTGTGAACTTCGGGATAGCGGGTCATTACTCGGGAGAGACCTTCGATCCCTACGAGGGACCCGAAGGACACACCTACGGTGACTATGCTAATTTCTACAGCTGGCTGGGGACTAACCATTTCGACCCGCTCTACGGAAGGATAGGTTACGGTGCTGGTCAGTGGGAATCGGGTGGAACTTTCGGTAATTACTCGGCGACATTGAGATTCAGGCCTTCTGCTGCTCTTACAGTTGGTCTCGAAGGTAACATGTTCAATACCGACGGTGGTACTAACTACAACTGGGAAATTTCTGACTGGGACACAAGAGATACTGACTGGAAATCCCTTATTCTCCGTTTGAATTACATCTTCAGCCCGGATCTGAATCTCAGGTTTTTCTCACAGTATTCAAAATTCAGGATGGATTACAGCCAGTCATCTGAGAGTGAAAGCAGTGAGATAACCGCGAATATGCTTTTCAGCTGGCAGTATCTCCCCGGAAGCATGTTCTACTTCCTGGTGGAGAACCTTTTCGAGGAAAACGAGGAAGGCAATTTTGGAACACCTGATATCGGTTTCTATGCAAAACTGACCTGGTATCTTCCAATCTAAGATCAGTCTGGTTTGCCACAGCCTCAGTTACGTGATATTCTTTAACTTTCGTTTGTCCTGAATATCCGATTCTGAGGAGGTCATTATGCATGAGAGTGTTTATCAGAAACTCGCAGATCATCTTGATAAGCTTCCCGGTGGTTTTGCCCCTAGTCACACAGGCGCGGAGCTGCGCCTGCTCCGAAGACTGTTCACTCCTGAGGAAGCAGAACTGGCAGTACACCTTACCCTTGACAGGGAGGAAGCCCGGAGCATCGCTGACAGAGCTGCTCTTCCTCCTGTCGAAACGGAACAGAGACTTGCTGAGATGGCCAGAAAAGGTCTGATCTATTCTGTCCATCCAGAGGATGGTTCTCCTCTCTATCTTGCCGCTCCATTCGTAATAGGGATTTATGAATTCCAGGTTAACAATCTCAGTGAGGATTTGCTCAGGGATCTTGACGACTACTGGAGTACACAGAAGAAAGCAAAACCCGTAAGGACCATACGTCAGATGCGAACCATCCCCATCGATCAGAGCATCGAACCTCATCTTGAAGCATTTCCTTACAACAGAGTCAGAGAACTGATCAGTGCCCAGAACCGCTTCGCTGTTGCTCCCTGTATCTGCCGCCTTCATGCGAAAATGGAGGGGAATGGCTGTGATGCAATTGAAGAAGCATGCCTGATATTCGGTGACTGGGCTGACTATTACGTTCGCGGTGGTATGGGTCGCTATATTGACAGAACTGAGGTTCTGGAGATTCTGGCCAGAGCTGATGCGGATAATCTGGTTCTCCAGCCGACCAATTCCAGAGATATCGCTGCTATCTGCTGTTGCTGCGGCTGCTGCTGCGGTATTTTGAATAGCATGCAGCGTCATCCCAAGCCATCCTCGATTGTATCCAGTTCATTCATCGTCACATTTGAACCCGAAAAATGCATTGGTTGTATGGTCTGCTTGGATCGATGCCAGATGCAGGCTTTTACCGGGGGAGATGATGCTGTAATTCTGAATACCGACCGGTGCATCGGTTGTGGTTTGTGTGTTACAACCTGTCCGTCCGGTGCGTTGACTCTGCTACGTAAACCGGGCAGCAGCGAGATTGAAATCCCTGCTGATATGGAAACTACCTGGCGTCGAATCAGCCAGGATCGGGCAGATTCGCGATAATGTAAGGATCTC
>DAOWAG010000056.1 GCA_030634715.1 Candidatus Aegiribacteria sp.
TACGGCTCCTACGGCATGAGTCTTGATCCGTCGTTCAGTTTCCTCAGGCTGAGTCTTCTTGACAGAGGTTTCGTCTACGCGATTGCTCACGTCAGGGGAGGTCAGGAGATGGGACGCAAGTGGTACGATGATGGTAAACTTCTGAATAAGATGAACACTTTTACCGATTTCATTGATTGTGCAGAGTATCTCATCGATGAGGGTTATTGTAATGAAGATCTTCTCTTTGCAATGGGTGAGAGCGCGGGAGGTCTTCTTATGGGTGGAGTAGTCAATATGAGACCGGATCTCTGGCAGGGAGTGGTTGCCGGGGTTCCATTCGTGGATGTTGTGACGACTATGCTGGATGAGACAATCCCACTGACAACAAACGAATACAGGGAATGGGGAAATCCTAACGATCCTGTCTACTATGAATACATGCTTGGTTATTCTCCGTACGACAATGTCACAGAAACCGATTACCCTGCAATGTTTGTGTACGCAGGACTGCATGATTCACAGGTTGGCTACTGGGAACCTGCGAAATGGATTGCAAAACTCAGGGATTTGAAGACTGATGACAACCCACTCCTGCTGTACACGAATATGGGATCAGGGCATGGAGGTTCCTCGGGAAGGTTCCAGTGGATAGATCAGATGACCTGGGTCTACGCTTTCATTCTGGAGCTCGCAAAACCTTAGTCACGATGGGATCGGACGTCACTTGCGGCACTTACGAAGTTTAAACCATACGAATGGCTAGATCCATTTCTTCTTTTTGAAATATGAAAGCATTACTATGCTTACAGCAAGCATGAATCCAAGTATCATGAAATAGCCCCACCTCCAGTTAATCTCCGGCATATATCTGAAATTCATGCCGTAAACGCCTGAGATGAAAGTCAGTGGAATAAAAATCGTAGCTATGATAGTAAGAACCTTCATTATCTGATTCATTCTGTTACTTACGCTTGAAAGGTACATATCGTGCATCCCGGATATGACGTCCCTGTAAGTTTCTACGGTATCAATAACCTGTATGGTGTGATCGTATAGATTCCTGAGAAAAACAGCAGTCGATTTTCTGACAAGGTCAGATCCGCTCTTCTCCAGAAGTGCGATCTCTTCCCTCAGCGGCCAGACGGTTCGCCGCATGAAGAGCATAGCCCTTTTGAATCTATGAATCTTTGAGACATTATCGGGATCCGGGGTCAGAATGACCTGATCCTCAATTTCCTCGATCTGATCTCCGATGGTCTCGAGTATAAGGAAGTAGCTGTCCACCACAGCATCAATAAGAGCATATGCGAGATAATCAGCCCCTTCTCTTCGGATCCTCCCCCTGCATCCCCTTATTTGCTCCCTTACAGTATCGAAGACATCACCTGGCTTCTCCTGGAATGTAATAACGAAGTTCTCTCCAAGAATCATGCAGACCTGTTCTCTATCCATGCCAGTGTTAATATCAGTAAAGCTCAGCATTTTCAGCACGATGAAGAGATAGCTGTCAAAATCCTCGAACTTCGGCCTCTGCATGGTATTTAGAATATCCTCGACTGTCAGGGAATGAATATTGAAAAGTTCCCCGATCTCCTCGATAGCTCCTGCATCATGAATGCCTTCTATGTTGATCCAGACAACATCGGAAGACTTGCAGAGATCGGCGCACTCCTTCGGAGTTGAATTATCCTTTTCTTCGTGCAGGTTCTCGTTGTAGCGAATATAGGATACCCTGACCTCTTCCATTTTCTTCCTGCCGATGAAAAGAGGAGTTCCCGGCGGCTGACCGGCCTTTTCATGCGCCCTGCGGGAGTAGTTTATTCTTCCAACCATAAGGAGCTCCCTTCAAATGAACGACAACATCAGTATGAATCAGCTTTCAGTATAATGCTGTCCAGATGAATTTGCCAGACCTGACCCTATGGCTATGTGCCGGAAGTGGCGTCCGATTCCATGCTCGGACCCATGCTGATTATCAAAATCATAGTATTAAGTTATAGGGCCAGGTTCACAACCTGACCCTATATCTAAGTGCAGCAAGTGAAGTCCGACCCCGTTAGTCTCGTTTTGTGTAGTGAGTGTGAAGAAGCTCATGTGATTTGCGACCAAGTGGCTCCTTCAGAAACTCGGCATAGAGCAGCTGCACTTCAGGGTTAGCGTGTGATTTGCGGAAATGCAGTGCAGCATCCTCCGCGTAAATGGCCGCCGCTCTCTTCTGCCTTATCTCCGGGTTGGTCGGAATGGGCTGACCGCCACCGCCAAGACATCCTCCAGGACAGGCCATGATCTCGATGAAATGGTAATCCACTTCACCGGCCTGGATCTTGTCCATGAGCACCTTTGCATTGGCAAGTCCATGAACAACCGCTACTTTCAGAGTGACCCCGGCAAGGAATTCGAATCCGGTAGCCATCCTGTCGGGTAAGGTGATGGCAGCTTCTCTAATTCCTTCCATTCCCCTGACTGGTTCAACATTCAATCCGTCAAATGGAATCTCCTGACCTGAAATTATTTCGTAGGCTGTTCTCAAAGCAGCTTCCATGACTCCTCCGGTAGCGCCGAAGATGACTCCCGCTCCGGTAGAATCGCCCATCCATTTGTCGAATTTCTCTTCAGCTATTTTCTCGAAGTCGATTCCTGCCTCATCGATCATTCTGGCAAGTTCGCGGGTTGTGAGAACGTAATCAACATCCTTGTAACCACTGTCACGCATTTCGGGGCGTTCCTTCTCGAATTTCTTCGCGGTACACGGCATGATGGAAACGCTTACAACATCAGCGGGATTTACGCCTTCTTTTCCGGCAAGGTAAGTTTTTACCAGAGCGCCAAACATCTGCTGCGGACTTTTGCATGTTGAAACATTCGGAAGCAGTTCAGGATACTTATGTTCGATGAATTTCACCCATCCCGGAGAACAGCTTGTCATCATCGGTAAAGCCACACTCTCATCTCCATCGACAAGAACTCTCTTCAGCTTGCTTATGAGTTCATGACCCTCTTCAACGATTGTAAGATCGGCAGAAAAATCGGTATCCAGCACTCTGTCCACTCCCAGACCGCGAATAGCGGCAACCATCTGTCCAGTTGACCTGCCAATAGGAAGTCCGAGAGCTTCCGCTAATCCGACTCTCACTGCGGGAGCGGTCTGAAACACAACGAATTTCTCAGGATTCTCTATCGCTTCCCAGACAAGCCTTACTTCTGATGTTTCAAACAACGCGCCTGTAGGACAACGATTAATGCACTGACCGCACTGAGTACACGGAACATCGTTAAGACTGCGATCCATGAATGTAGAGATAGTGACGGAGGAAGATCTGCCAACCGGTTTGATTACTGCAACACTCTGCAATTCCTCACAGGTTCTGACACATCGAGTACACATGATGCATCTGCTGTTATCCCTCATTATGCCGGGGCTGACTTCCTCTATGGATTCCGGTTTTGGTGAAGTCTGATATTCGTTGCTTGTAATATTGTGTTTCTCGGCAAGCTCCTGCAGTTCACAGTTCTTGTTTCTCTCACACTCCGGACAGTTCACATTATGACTTGCAAGCAGAAGTTTGAGCACTGTCCTTCTCGCGTGTCGGACTTTTTTACTGTGTGTAAGAACAACCATGTTTGGAGTGACCGGTGTCACGCATGCGATAGTAAGAGTTCTCCAGCCCTCAACCTCAACAAGACACATTCTGCAGTTGCCTGCAAGAGAAAGGTCGGGATGATAGCAAAGTGTAGGAATCTCAACGCCGGCGGTTTCGCAGGCATCGAGGATCGTGACTCCCTCTCTGACACTGGTTGTAGTACCATTGATTGTTACGGAAATATTGGGCATTATACACCTCCCTTTCCGTCAGGCAGGTCAATGAACTTCGTGACAATATCAACGAAACAATTCGGTGATGTTTGACCAAGTCCGCATTTGCTGCCGAGTTTCATAATCTCCGCAAGCTGGAAAAATGGTTCCAGTTCCTCCATGCTGCTGATCTCTCCGTTTCTGATCAAGTGTGCTGCATCCAGCAGACGCACATTCCCTTCGCGACAAGTTGTGCACTGTCCACAGGATTCATGCACGAAGAACTCAAGGAAATTCTCAAGAACATCCATCATGTTACGGCTGCTGTTGAAAACAATCACCGATCCTCCTGGAGGCAGATCATCAAATGAAAGAGATCTTTCCAGTTCGTCCACAGTGATTGTCGCTCCACTGGCTCCGCCCACCTGCACAGCCTGCACATCATGTGCACCCGCTGCTTCAAGCAGTTCACCTGCTGATGAACCCATAGGCAGTTCGTACACACCGGGATTTTCGATGTCTCCCGAGATACTGAACAGTTTAGTACCGGTGCAATCGCCAATACCAAGATCCTGATACCATTCCGCCCCATTGAGGATGATGTGGGGTACAGCGGCGAATGTCTCAACATTGTTTACAATTGTGGGACGACACAGGTATCCGGAATTAACGGGGTAAGGAGGTTTGTTCCGCGGTACACCGCGTTTACCCTCCAGGCTCTCGATAAGTGAAGTCTCTTCTCCGCATACATAGGCTCCTGCGCCGGGTCTGATTTCAATGTCGAAGTTAAAATCCTTGCCCTGTATATTCTTCCCGAGCAGGTTCTCCCGAATATGATCCTCTCTGGCTTTCTCGATAATTGGAATGAGATACGGATACTCGGCCCGGAGGTAGATAATTCCGTTGGAAGAGCCTATTGCGTAACCGGCAATCGTCATTCCCTCGAGAAGTTTCCAGCAGTAATTCTCTATCAGGTATCTGTCCTTGAAGGTTCCCGGTTCACCCTCGTCCGCGTTGCAGATAACCATTTTGTTACTGCCGGAAGCCGCACCTGCGAGGTTCCATTTGATACCTGTCGGAAATCCGGCACCACCTCGACCGCGGATTTGAGATTCCCTGACCTCGAAGACCACATCGGCTTTGGTCATTCCAAGGCTCTTCTTCAAAGCGGAACCTGCATCCGGCTGCTCCGCTGCAGTCAGTATTTTCTTCTCGCTCATATCTACTGACCTCCCTATTCCAGACCCGCAATAATTCTGCGGGTTTCAGATGGTGTCAGCTGAGTATGAGGAGTGTCGTTTACCAGCATCGCCGGTGCCTGATCACATAGTCCGATACAGCTTGTTGTCTCGAGAGTTATCCTGCCGTCAGGTGTTGTCTCGCCTGCTTTTATACCCAGTTCTGCCTCAATGGTCTCAAGAACTTCTCGGGAACCATTCATCTCGCAACTGATTGTTGTGCAGAAACGTATGATATTCCGACCTCTGGATTCTGTTTTGAAGAAAGAGTAAAAAGAAATTACACTGTAAATTTCAGCGTTGCTTACACCGACTGCTTTCGCAACAGCAGCAACAGCTTCCTCAGGGATGTAGCTCAGCTCCCTGTTAATTTCTGTAAGGATCTCTATGACCGCTTCTCTGCCTGACCCATACTTAGCCACTGCATCGGAAACGATTTTCTGCGGATTGCGGTTCACTGATCCCTCCCCTTCTTCAGAACTTCACGTACTCTGTTAACCAGGATAGCGGGGGGAACGGGTTTCTCGAGGAAAATATCGACAGGGAAGAAGTCAGGATTCTCCTCAGGATTGAAATCGTAACCGGTAACTTTGCCAACTGATGTGAGCATGATGATAGGAACATCACTTCTTAGCCTTGAACGTATTCTTCTGGCCACGGCAAAACCCTCATCGGTATGCTCCATCATGACATCAAGTATCACGACATCGGGGTTTTCTTCCTTGACCATTCGGAGTCCATCCGCGCCACTCGATGCGGACAGCACTTCAAATCCGCTGGCTTCAAGCACAATGCTGTTGGCTTCAATGAAATCAGGATCATCATCGACCAGCAGTACTCTTATCTTATCCACCATCGTATTCCCTTTCCTTTACTCTATTAATTCGTAACCAGTATTCTTCATAAATTCAAGCCGGAAATATAAGCATTTTTTTCCAGATCCTGCCACAATAGAAAGATGCCTGTTCCCTCAAATGTCAGTATCGGTAATGCTCCGGTTTATATGGTCCTGCAACATCCACTCCGATGTACTCCGCCTGCCGGGTTGACAGCTTCGTCAGTTTCACACCCAATTTGCCAAGATGCAAACGGGCAACTTCCTCATCAAGAATTTTGGGAAGCATATAGACGCCTACAGCAGGTCTTTCCTCTACAAGAGCTATCTGAGCAAGGCACTGATTTGTGAACGAGTTAGACATCACGAAACTTGGATGACCGGTTGCACATCCAAGATTGACAAGCCTTCCCTCGGCCAGAAGGTAAATGACATTTCCATTGAGAAAACCGAATCTGTGCACCTGGGGCTTAATTTCTTCCTTCTTCACTCCAGGTGTCGATTCAAGTCCTGCAACATCTATCTCATTATCGAAGTGACCGATGTTGCATACAATCGACTGATCTTTCATGCGGCTCATATGATCAGCTGTAATAACATTGTAATTACCTGTTGCCGTTACGAATATTGAAGCTTCTTCCAGAGCGTCTTCAACAGTTGTAACTTCGAAACCCTCCATTACAGCCTGGAGAGCACATATGGGATCTATTTCAGTGATGAGTACTCTTGCTCCGAAACCGCGCATGCTCTGAGCGCAGCCCTTGCCGACGTCACCGTAACCGCATATGAGAATTGTTTTCCCGGCAACCATTACGTCTGTAGCGCGTTTGAGTCCATCAGCCAGCGATTCTCTGCATCCGTAAAGGTTATCAAACTTGCTCTTCGTTACGGAATCGTTGACATTGTATGCGGGAAACAGGAGCTTACCCGCTTTCAGCATGTGGTACAGCCTGTGAACTCCAGTGGTTGTCTCTTCGGACACACCAATAATCCCGGGAACAAGCGCTGTCCAGAAATCAGGATTTTCTCCAATCCCTGAGCGAAGATTGTCCATAAACGCCTGCATCTCCTCGGTTTCTTCTTCGGAATCCGGTAATCTCCCAGTATTGCTGAACTCGTGTTCAAGCTCGAATCCTCTGTGAACCATAAGAGTGGCATCGCCGCCATCATCAACAATAAGATTGGGACCCTTCCCTCCGGGAAAGGTCAGTGCCTTCCTGGTGCACCACCAGTATTCCTCCAGGCTCTCGCCCTTCCAGGCGAAAACGGGTACTCCGGTCTCCGCGATCGCAGCAGCTGCATGATCCTGCGTTGAAAAGATATTGCAGCTCGCCCATCTCACATCAGCGCCAAGGTCAACCAGTGTTTCAATGAGGACAGCTGTCTGGATTGTCATATGAAGCGAACCGGATATCCGTACTCCATTTAATGGTTTCTCAGCCGCATATTTTTTTCTGACAGCCA
>DAOWAG010000294.1 GCA_030634715.1 Candidatus Aegiribacteria sp.
AACCTTTTTCCAGAAGAAAATCAGCCAGGTGTGAGCCGATAAAACCTGCTCTTCCAGTGATAATAACTTTCATGCTAGAATCGTCCAATCCTTATTCAGATATTCTATCTCAAACATACTTCAACGATTATAACCGATGTTCCGCAGACTGGCATGATCATCATCCACCGCCTGCCGCCTCTGGCTGAATACCGGTAATATACTCCCGTCAGTTCTTGACCTCATTAGTACCCTGGACTATTATGCGCTCTCCAGTGATAAGCGGTGTAAATATTAAAGAAGTTAATATTCTTTAACGACTTATCCTTGTGCGGCAGGAAGGAATCGGTTTGAGAATAGCACTTGTTGTCCCTCCCTGGGGTCCTGATGACATTCGAGCGAAGGATACTCGCGGAATCTCCGGATGCTGGCCAACTCCCGGACTTCAATATATAGCGGCAATACTAAGGGATGCCGGGCATGAAATACTGTTCCTTGAGGGATTCTTCTACACCAATGAAGAGATGAAAAAGAGAACGCTCGAGTTCAGGGCTGATGCTCTGGGTGTTTACGTTATAAGCCTGCTCTGGGATAAGGCGAAGCAGTTCATCGAAGACGTAAAAGCAGCCAATCCAACGATCTATACATTTATTGGCGGTCACGGTGCAACCGCGATGCCAGAGACGCTGATGAACGATACTACATCTCTGGACGCGATTGTCATAGGTGAGGGAGAAATAACATCCCGCGAACTTATGGCCGCGGTCGAAGAGGGTTCCAGTCCTGCCGGAATCAAAGGCCTTCTGATAAAAGAGAACGGCAAGCTGCTTAGAACCCCTCCTCGTCCAATATTAGACAATCTAGACGAATTGCCCTTTCCGGCAGTTGACCTTTGCGAAATGGACCGTTACTTCCCCAGTTTTGAGCAGGTTTCAACCGTTCCCGCAATGCAGATGCTGGCAAGCAGAGGCTGCGATGGAAGCTGTCTTTACTGTTACAAGATGTACGGCAAGAAGATACGCCTCAGAAACCCCAGGCTGATCGTTGATGAGATAGAGTATTACAAAAATGAATACGGAGTCCGGGAAATTAAATTCTGGGATGAGCATTTCACCTTCAGCCATGAGCATGTATATGAATTCTGCAACGAGTTGATAGAGAGAGACCTAAAAGTTCGCTGGTGGGTTTCCTGCAGGGCAGATTCCGTAGATAGACCGCTTCTCATGGCAATGAAAAAGGCGGGATGCTGGTGCATTAACTATGGAGTTGAAAGTGGTGTACAGAAGCATCTTGACACATTGAATAAGCACGAGACAATTGACCAGATAAGGAAGGCTGTCCACCTCACTCACAATGTCGGCATAAAAACGCACACAACATATATTTTCGGTATTCCTGGGGAAACATTTGAAGACGGGCTGAAAACAATTGAATTCGCGAAAGAGCTTGGTTCTTTCACCGTCGAGTTCTTTCCGATCACTCCATTTCCCGGAACACCGCTCTACAAGGGTGTGATGAAAGGACTCTTCGGGACAATGTCAGAGAACCTGTCAGATCAGGGAATGCTTCTTGATCGTCCCTGTTTTGTGCCTTTCAGCATGACGGCTGATGAGATCATGGAACTGCGGAGATTGGCATATATAAAGTACTTTTTTCGGCCGAAATTTCTCTTTTATCGATTGACGAATATCATGTCACCCTTCCAGATAAGGGCGATGTTTCACGGTGCTAAGAGTCTCCTTCAGATGGTTGGGGAGCAGATTTCTGAACTATGGAAAAAAACGACAAATCAATCTCAGTCGTAATCCCTGTTCATAACAGCGATAAGACCCTTGAAGCCGTTCTTGAGCCAATCCGGAACGAACTGCACCAGGGAGATGAACTTATAGTCGTAAATGACAGATCGAACGATAACTCCGTGGAAATTGCCTCACGATTCGGGGCAGAAGTAATCTCCAGTTCCCGCAGCCCCGGGGCTGCCGGAGCAAGAAATACTGGGGCCATGACCGCTGCTGGCGAATGGGTACTGTTCATTGATAGTGACGCTGTCGCTCCTGCCGGTTGGAGGGAGAAGCTGCAGCGGCGCATTGATCAGGGGATACAGGCCGTACAGGCCACCTACGGTCATGTTGCCGCGGGAAGCCGCGCGGCTACGTTCTACAAGAATTTCTATTACTACTACACTTTCACCAGAAGAATGAGCAGGGAGTACATAACTGGCTGTGGAACCTTCTTCTTCGCGGTGAAACGATCCGTTTTTCTGAAACTGAATGGGTTTGACGACAAAATTCCCGGCGCTACCGTTGAGGATGCTGACTTTGCCGGAAGACTCGTTGGCACTGGTGGAAAAATTATCATAGCTCCTGAGATAGAGATTTACCATCTGAGGGAATATACTTTCCGTGAACTAATGGTGTACGAATGGAATATGATGAAGTCGAAGGTTCTCTACCTTCTTCGAAGAGATTCAAGCCATGCTGCTCCTTCCGTATCAATGGCAACACCTCTTGAAATGCTGC
>DAOWAG010000197.1 GCA_030634715.1 Candidatus Aegiribacteria sp.
GTTTCCCTGTGATCGATCCCGGTAACAACCATAATCCGTTCATGATCGCAAATTCCCTTGAATCTGCTAGCTGTTTCCTGGAGCATTGTCTTTTCACCGGTAAGTTTCAGAAACTGTTTGGGCATTTTCCTGGTGGATAGCGGCCAGAACCTTGTACCTCTGCCACCTGCCATAATTACTCCGTATAATGATGATTTCATTAATTTCCTCCAGGTTCCACAATGTATCCTGAACCGTCCAGTCTGAACACTCCTCCGTTCAGGTCCGCAATCAGGCAGGCAGGGGAATGAATCTCAATCTCCTGGATGTGAAGACTGCCGGATGCCAGAAAAAAGAGTCCTCCGTGTGGAACATCTACTTCTAATCGACCTTTATAATTCTGAATACTGTAATTACAGATATCAAGCGCATAGATGTCGATAGCTCCGTGCTTTCCGGCTGGAACAAGCCTTCCACCTGAACCCCAGTCAATTACCTCAATCCCTGCTTCCAGATGAAGCTGCCTGGGTTTTCCATCAGTTCCCGTTCGATCCCAGTCGTAAAGCCTGTATGTGACGTTGCAGTTGCTCTGGATCTCTAGGATCTCCAGACCAGGCCCGAGCGAGTGAACAGTTCCGGGAGGAATATGGTAGATATCACCTGTTTCCAGCTCGATCCTGTTCAGCACTTCCTCCGCTCTTCCCAGACGAATGAACTCCAATAAATGGAGCCTGTCACTATTTATTCCACCCATCATCCACGCGTTGGCATCAGCGTGCAGGACTACCCATGTTTCCTCCTTGAACAGGCTGCCTTCATCCACACCGGGATGAACCTGAACAGACAGGCGGTCTGCAGTATGAAGTGTTTTCAGAAGGATCGGGTATACAGTCTTCCCTGGAAGATTCCCAGATGATACGAGAGTATTAACTGATGTTTCAATGCCGGAAACAGGATCGGTAAGATCTGAAGAACAGTCCTTCTCGTGAAATAGCCACCATATCTCACCGGTGGGGATCTCAGATCCTTCTTCTTGAAGACTCCCCCATATTCTCTTAAGATATCTGGGCTCTGAGAGATAGAGCACGTCTCAATCACCAACTGTCAGTCGTGAAAGCAGGGCACTCAGAATGAGCGGTCCTGTAAAATCCCTCTCGGGGTGCCACTGGACAGCCACAACATCACCATCATCTGATTCAATCGCTTCAATGATATCGTCCGATGACTGCGCGGCTAACCGGAAGCCGTCAGGTATACGCGAAATCGCCTGGTGATGGAAAGAGCATACTTCAGCCTCGGACCCAAGTATTCCATGAAGGACAGTGTTGTTCATGACTGTAACTAAATGTTTTTCAGGTGCCTGTGGTTTTCCATAATGATCCAGGACTCCCTCAATCTGAGCAGGAATATCCTGAATCAGCGGAACGCCTTCCGCTATTCCTATAAGCTGCATTCCAAGGCAGATACCGAAAACAGGTATTTTCATGACCCGCGAGGCTTTGTACAATTCCATCTCCCAGACGGATCTTTCCCGACTGTAATTATTTGATCCGTTATTCTGCTGACCGTACAGTTCCGGGTCAGGATCACCACCTCCTGTGAGCAGAAGTATATCAACTGTCTCCAGAATATCCCTGTAATCATTTCCGGCTGGTATGATTCCAATTGGCAGAGCATCCACCCCGGCTACAAGTTCAGCATACGTCTGATTCAAACCGAAACACCATTTACCGAAGGATTTAATTTTCTGCTGATCATTTCCATACCAGCTCAGTGTAACACCTATAACAGGTTTCCTCATCCAGTGTTCTCCGTCATTCGGGCTACGGCAGCATATGCCTTTTCTCTGACTTCCGGTTCCAGACGAACTGCAGGCTCAAGATTGATCAGTGAATCAAGTATTTTCTGCGGTGTAATAACCTTCATGTTCGGACAGTATATTTTGCCGGCTGCGATGAATTCCCTGTCAGGGAAGAGGGTTTTCAGCTTGTAGACCATCCCCTCTTCCGTTCCGATAATGAACCTGGTTGCTGGAGAACTGCTGACATGACGAATCATCCCGCCCGTTCCAAGTACCGCGTCGGCAAGATCCCAGATGTCGGGTGATGTTTCCGGATGAACCAGCAGCTCGGCATCAGGCCATTCTTCAATATGCCTTTTAATATCCTGAATATCAGCGACTGCATGGGTTCTGCAGGCGCCATTCCAGATATGTATTTTTTTATCAGATCTACGGGATATGAACGTTCCAAGATTCTTGTCGGGAGCAAATATCACGCTGTCAGAGGGCGCACTTTCAACTACTTGAAGCGCGTTTGCAGATGTACAGCAGGCGTAACTTTCAGCCTTCACATCAGCAGAAGAGTTGACATAGAGCACAGTAAGGGAATCCGGAAACATGGCCTGCATCGATCGAAGTGTGGGAACGTCTATGCAGTCGGCAAGCGGACATCCTGCTTTCGGTTCTGGGAGCAGTACAGTTTTATCAGGAGAAAGGATATGAGCAGTTTCAGCCATGAATCTGACTCCGCAGAAAACAATGACTGAAACATCAGTGGACGCAGCTATCCTGCTCAGCTGAAGGGAATCAGCTACATGATCCGCAATATCCTGTATCTCCGGAGGTTGATAGCTGTGAGCAAGAATTACAGCATCTCTTTCTTTTTTGAGTCTGTGAATATTATGGATGATGGATTTTTCCATTATATCTTCCGTTCCAGTCGTTCCGCAGCGGTGATTATTCCTCCACCAATAACAGCAGTGTCGAGATATACAGCACAAACCTGCC
This sequence comes from Candidatus Aegiribacteria sp., assembly GCA_030634715.1. The sequence continues at coordinate 2,768 of DAOWAG010000197.1, forward strand.
CCGGCGCAACAGCTTCTTCCGGTTCTTTGAATCTCACAAGCATGGAATCATTCATAATTTCGAGGTCAGCGGCCACAGGTCTTCTTCTATACCTGGTCTGAACCAGTGTTTCTATGCAGGACTCGGATGGTTTTCTGAACCAGTTCATGCTTCCAACAGTACAACCTGATGAAAGAATATCCTGTCGATCACCAACGGTGACAGTGTCTGATACAGGATCAATTGATACCACATACATTCTTCTGCCAAATGCGCCGAAGCCCTTTCTCTGCCCGATAGTATAGTTCTCAATACCCTGATGTGTTCCTATAACCTCTTCGCATGTGTTGAGAATCTCACCGGATTTCCCTCTGTCAGCCAGCAGCTCAAAGCATAGATCCATACTTTCATCTTTTCTGAATGGCAGTCCTCTGGCAAATGCTTCTGATCGAACCTGTACTTTCGTCATATCACCAAGCGGAAATACGCATCTGGAAATTATCCTGCTGTCAACCATCGAAAGGAAATAACTCTGATCCTTCGAATTGTCCGTTCCTCGCCTGACAAAATCACCTTGTTTTAAGAAGATTCCCTTAAGAATATCGTATTGTCTGTGTTTCTCTGGTAGGGGCGTATCTGACCGCCGTAAAAAACTATTGTTAAATTCTTCTTCAGAAACATGTTTTTTTGATA
>DAOWAG010000013.1 GCA_030634715.1 Candidatus Aegiribacteria sp.
ACCAGATGTTATGGGTATTGTAGGTTGTTACAGCGATACCTGTGTTCCCTGTTCCTGGATCAAATACGGCAAGCCCGCTCAGTTGTGTTGGAATTTCAGAGAGAATGAAGCTGTGGTGCAGTGTACCGTCATCATCGAAGCCATAAACTCCAAAGGTGCCAGAGGAAGTGTAGCTCTCCCAGATATATGATCCGTCATAGTCCATTCCCCGACCGTCACTAGACGCAGGATTAACATAGTTATACCAGTTTGAACCGTCGAAATAGTACACAACCGTATCGCCGAAGTCATTCACATTTGCGTAGTTACCGCTGTCGGCAATACCGTAAGGAGACCCATTAGACGAATCCAGGCTATACTCGGTCTGGTAGCTTCCATCGTCAGCACTGCAAGCGAATATATTGTATTCCGCTCCGCTGATAAAATAAATGGTGTTGGGTTCATTGAAATCAAGTCCCCTGATGTTGGTAGTGAATGATGGCGCGAAAGTGTTGAGTACGGTGAGGACCCAGTCATCAGTTGCAGTAGGTCCGGAATGCTGCCTGACGGTGGATGATGTGGATCCATCCATACCTGAGGAAACCGAGATGATCAGTGCGATTAAGATAACAAGCAAATATTTCATGAAGCACCCCCTTCAGATTCAATAATTATATGAGGATTTCCAAATGTCAAATCAACATCCTGCTGCGCGCACAAATCATTCGATAGGAAAAGTCTAATTACTCATGACGGCGAAGACGTCCTTCGCTCGGTCCTCATCAGAACCAGGTGTTTCCGTGATCCCCGGAATACTTTTGAATACATCCATCGATGCCAGAAATCGAAGAGGTTCCAGTCCGATAAATCCTTCCCCGATTCTTGCATGACGATCCAGTCTGCTGCCGAGTTCTTTTTTCGAGTCGTTGATATGGAATGCCTTGATTCTCTCAAGACCAACAACCTTATCGAATTCCAGCATAGTCCTGGAAACAGCGTCATGAGACGAGAGGTCGTATCCGGCTGCGAATGCATGACATGTATCAAAACAGATTCCCGTTCTGTCAGGCATATCGGTGAGTGCGAGCAGCCTGTCAAGCTGCTCGAATGAGTAGCCAAGCGTTGTTCCCTGTCCTGCGGTGTTCTCGAAAAGAATGGCAGTGTCTTCAGGTGCGCCGGTGAGGATTTTCCTGACTCCTGCGGCTATCTTCTCTAAAGCCTGATTCTCACCCGCGTTTAGGTGCGCTCCAGGATGCATTACCAGCCAGTGAATACTCAGTCTGTGCATGCGAATGAGCTCCGCTCCGAGAGCCTTTGCGGAGAGCCATGGAACACTGCTTCTTGTTGAAGAGAGATTGATGAGGTATGAAGCGTGGGAGATAATAGTGAGGGATCCATCTTCATTGAATTCTTTTTCTTCCGCTTTCGTAACCTGGCGCCCCTTCCATTGCTGCTGGTTTGAAGTGAATATCTGACCGGAAGCCAGTCCAAGTTCATGAAGTGTTGAAAGAGCGTTAACGAGTCCACCATTAACGGATGCATGAATTCCCGGGAGCATATGATCCTTTCAGTTTAAAGCCGTGAGCCAGTCAGAGGCAGGTTTTCTTGAAGAGCTCGCGGTTGACTGCGCATTTCTCGGCAAGCTCGCTTCTTTTAGTCGCAAGTGTCTGCGCGATATCTCTCGAAGACATCCAGGTTCTGTCCAGAAGAGAAAGTAATTCAGTATCCCATTGATCCGAAGAGGGATCAACTGCAAGATTCGGGATTCCAGCTTCCTCCATGAACCTGAATCCCTTGGAAGCATACGGAACGGAAACCGGTACGGTTCCGGTGACAACTGACAGAATGGCTCCGTGAAGTGGAACGGTAAGAAAGACTCTGCATTCGGCTATCTTCATCATGAAGTTCTTAATTCCTGCGGGCATCACCACAGCGGCTCGGTCGCTGTGTTTCATCAGTGCCATTACCGCTTCGCACTCAATATCATCTGAATTGGATAGGCTGCCGGTATGAAAGGGAAAGAAGCGGATCTCTCCTCCGTGGGTGTCAATATGATCATCGAGCAGTTGCGCCCATTTCCTTCGAAGAGCTGATACGTCGGGCTCTCGATATAATCCCAGCTTCCTTCGTATCTCAAGAGGCAGTAATTTGCCCTGTCTGTTGGAAACATTCCTGATGGCAACGCCGAGGATGTCACCCGGATTATGGGGCTGGGCAAAATTACCGGCAAATGTAAACGTGGAATCTGAAGAGAGCTTAACTATCTCAGGGTTCAGGCCGAGATTCAGCAGCAGATCAAGTGAAGGTTTGTCTCTTACCGTAATACCGCTGCAGTATCCAAGCCATTTGCGAAGCTGACCCGGTGTCCATCTGGCAAGCTCTTTCCCCTGACCCAGTCCGATTGACCAGGCGAAGGCAGGTTTGCCCAGGCGTCTGGCAAGCCTGAGAGGATGAAGGTTATAAGGAGTGTAAAGCAGCGAGGATTTATCCTGCGCGAGCTCACCCCCTCCGACTATTACAATGTCAGCCCAGCGAACTCCGCTGGTCATGGCTCGGAGCCTGCCTTCATTAACATCAAATGGTACAGCGTTGAAGTCCTTCATCGTTCTGTCCGGGACAGCTGACATAACGCCGATCTGAATGTCTTCGATGGAGGAGAGATCTTTTACCTGCGATGCGAAAATCGCTTCGTCGCCAACGTTGGAACCGGTCTTCTCAAGCTGTCCCCACGAGGATGTGAATATTTTTTTCATAGTGAAGAGAATATACAAACAGCACAAGGGGACATGCACGCTCTGGTGAATGTCCCCCATAAACATGCCACTCTATATATGCTCACGTTCGCAAGGCCTATCGCATATCAGGATTATTGGGCTAGAGGCGATGAGGATCCTTCAAAGGCGATTATCGCAGCTCCAAGGGCTCCTGTAATCCGTGGATCATGCGGGATCAGCATCTTGAAGCCTGTCTCAGCTTCGAGAGCACATGTAACACCATCTATAAGTGCCACACCTCCTGTGAAGACTATGTCCGGTCTTACCTTCGCCCTGCCGGCCATGGATGTTGTCCGTCTTGCCACAGCCGAGAATACTCCGTTCAGTATCGCTGGAATGCTGCAATCCCGCTGGAGGAGTCCAACAATCTCGCTTTCAGCGAAGACAGCGCACATGGATGAGATGTCGACCTTTCCCTCCTGAGGGGAAATCCTGGAGTTCATCTCCTCGACCGGAATACCAAGCACAGTTCCGGTCATCTCTATAAACCGTCCGGTACCAGCAGCGCAGCGGTCGTTCATTACGAAATCCAAAGGCCTTCCCTGATCATTCAGCTCGATGAGCTTGGAATCCTGCCCGCCTATATCAATCACTGTTCGCGCGGATGGGAAATAGTATGAAACACCCCTGGCGTGACATATAATCTCCGAAACAGACCTGTCTGCGAGTTTAAAATAATTGCGACCGTATCCTGTTGCGATGATCCGTTCAACCTCCGTCCGGGCTATTCCTGCAGTTTCAAGCGTTTTTTGAAAAGCCTTCTCCCCGTTCCAGGAAGGTCTCGAGCCTGTATCCGCTACGATCGATTCTATGATCTGTGCTCCATCGTAAAGGACGATTTCTATCGATCTGGCACCAATATCAACTCCACATGTGATCATATCATCTCCAGCATGGTCTGTATTCTGACTGAGAGTCTTTCCCTGTCGGAATCGGAATAGTCAGTCTCTATCTTCAGGTATGACAGTTTCCTTTCATCCTTCACGAAACGCTCGACAAACCATGATTCAACACTGTATGTGAGACAGGCGTGCCAGACGAGATCCACAACGGCATCCACCCTGAATTCTTCAATGAGTCTTCCGAGGAGATCCAGTCTTCCCGTGTTGGGAGTCATGCAGGAGCATGGAATGCTGAAGTGTTTCCTGGCAATGGCTTCAAGAGGGTCACCCTGCTCATCTACTAGAGTGTCCAGCGGCTTCCATCCTGAACAGGTTTCCTGAACGACCACAATTCCCCCGGATTCTTCTATTATCTCGATTATCTTTAAAGTACCGTGTGACATAGGGCATCCCGTGATAAGAATCCGTGGTGCACCTGGCGCACAGACGGTTTCTCCCAGCCTGGTTCTCTTCAAAACCGCTTTCATAAATAGTTCCAGCATCCGGAGGTGCTCCTGGACTCCTGCTATCCTGTATCGAAGGCTGGCAAGTTCCAATCCTGTAACTATGGAAGGCTTGTGCTTTCCGAGAGTCAGCGCATCGCGGAGGAGCCTGCGCTCATTATTCATCTGTACGATGGCTTCCCTGAGTTTTCCGTCTGTTATCTTAGTACCGAATTGCGCTTCAAGACCCTGTTTGAGCTTAACTACTTCTGACATCCAGTGGCTGAATGCTTCCTTCTCGTTAACTCTCTGCGTCAGCTCAAGGATATGCTGTGGTTTCCTGTCGGCTATCAGTTCGTACATCTTCTTCTTCCCGTCACAAGTCGTCTCAGCGACTATCATGTCCGAAACCACGAAGAACGGACATCTGCTGGTCAGAATGTAACCGAAGGATGACTTGATCAGAGGGCACAGGTTTGAGGGAAGAACGGTCTCCGCCGCGGGAATAGTTCTCCTGCTCGCTCCGCAGAGACAGACAGGCAGAGCTCCTGCGGCCAGAATGAGGTCTCTTGGCGTAAACTCGCAGTAAATACCCACAATTCCTCTGCCGCGCCTTTTGTAAGCCCTCACCAGATCCACTTCTTCCGACATTGAGTTTCTGAAATATTCAAAGGGATCCTTCGTGTTCCTTAATGACGGTCCGGCAGACGAGGATGACATCGAAATCATTGAACCTCTCCTTGTTTCAAGCAGCTCCATGAACCCCTGAAGCCTGTTGTAGACCTGTTCGTTCGTCCTGCCGGGAGAGAATGGGACATCGAACGAGAGCACAGGAATACCAAGTTCCTTTTCGATAACATCCGTGATGGCTCTCTCATCCCAGGGACAGTGGCTGGCTCCGAATATCCCGGAGATTATTACGCCCTCCGCTCCGAACTTCCGCGCTCCTGCGGCAATCCTGTCAGCCCTGAAAGCAGGTGATCCAATCATACAGTCATCAAGGCAGTTCTCCGCCACCGCCGCGACGGGATCTCTGGCGGTTGACAGGGGAAGGAACGCGTGTGAGATGAGGTACTCCGTTCCCGCGATGCAGCCTCCAAGATCCTCCAGCAGAGTGATGAGTGACGCATCGGTCGGCGGGGTCACCCAGAAAATTCTCAGAGGATTATCGTGCTCGAAAGGTGATTCATCACTCTCGAGCCTGCGATGCACAAGTTTCAGAAGACCGTCGAGGACTTTGATCGATTCTTCCGGTTCTGAACATGTGTGAATTGCAGTAAATTCAGAGAGGAACATTTCGAGACCTGGAAGCGGCGGACGACGGGCACTGTACACAAGTTTTCTGAGTTCACTCACCTGCCCTCTTAGAATATTGAAGAGGGTTCTGCTCTTCTCTAGCATGGATTGATTGACCTTCACGCCTGTCAGCTCCTCCATACGCTTCACGACAGACAAAAGCTGACCCTCGATGAACTGACGTGTTGATTCCCTGTAACTTGAACCGCCGTACGATGTTCTTGTCCAGTTTTCCGAGGATGATCTGATAGGTTCATCGAATCTGGCGGCCATCTCCCACCAGTGAACGGGATATCCCAGACCCTCGATGAGCTGCATAATAGCGGAAAAATCATCACAGCAGGCTCCTACGCCTGCTATGCAGAGATCAGGTTTCGGAAAGTAATCGAGTGTGACCATCGCACCGAGGGCGGCCCTGACGAAGCAAAGCTCCTCACCCGCTCCGAGCTTAGCTGCTTCATCGAGAAGGTGCGGCTCCTCCGAGAAACATGGTGCCCACCAGAGCTCGTCAGCATAAAATGTGAGCGTCTCGGGAAAGGCGTAGGTAAGTATCGGGACCTGCCCGAGGTCCTTCATCGCGGCGATGATCTTCCAGCCATTCTCTTTCGCAAGGAAGAGTCTGTCCTTCTCACTGAACAGGAAAGCCCAGAGGCGAAGAGCTTCCAGTGAGCTGTCAAACTTCAGACGCCTGAGAAGCACATCACCACGGCAAGAGTATTCGTACGGACTAAACAGATACCGCACACCCTCTGGGATAGTGTTTCTCAGGAAGCGGCACTGATCTGCAAATTCCTCCGGTACATCGGTCATTCTTGATTCCCAGTCCATGACCTGGATCCTGTCCGCCCTGTATTTCCACCCACTCATATGTGCTCCAGAGTTTCCAGGAAAGCTTCAAGCCTGTTCGCCTGACGTTCAGCCTCTCCGGTCCCATAGGATGTATCCAGAACAAGGACCGGAACATTGATCCGCTCCCTTAATCGAACTCTTTCAGTGAACCATAAGTCGCAGAATTTCATGGTCTTAACGACAAGACCCTTCGAGGATGTTCTCCGGATCGCATCCTCCAGATAGGTGAACATATCTTCATTGGGGCGTGATCTGGCACATCGGACTGACCTGAAAGCCACAGCTGCCAGTGACTGAGGATCAAATAAATCAGTCATTTCATTCAGACCGTTGAATGGTACTGACTGAAGTGCGGAACAATGAAGTGGGATAACATCGGCTCCAGCATCCTGAAGAATCCGGAGGAGCGTGACGTCCTCGAGTGGAATGGAGCTTCCTGCCAGTGAAATGGTGATTCCAGGACTGTATTGAGCATCTGATTCAATGAGTGAAGAGAAGAAAACGGAGAGTCCTTCCGGTCTGGCCATGTGGTAGACACTGAACATCCAGTGCATGTCGAGAGGAGTTATCCCTCCGGAGAGAGCTGCCCTCGCAAGCACTTCACCGGCATGATATCTGTGCTTTGAGTATTCGGCTGCCCTTTCCGGGTCATAATTCCCATCGGTATGCCCTTCCTGCACAGCATCTGAACAGAAATCCCCGATCTGCCGGCAATAGTATTCTTCCGATGCCATGGAGCGTGTTGCAGGCAGCTGTATGTGATGAACGGCAGCGCCAGTCACTCCAGGCAGGATCGAGAAGCATCTGCGGGTCTGGTCACATGTAGCAAGTCCGATCCAGACATCGACCATCCCGAAAAGTCCGGCTCCTGTGCTGACACCACCTAGAAGAACCTTGACCAGCGGACAGATATCAGGACGGACCAACCTGCTGCCCAGATCCTCGAGTTCGGTTGAAGCCTCCGGCAGAACACGGACCGGCCACATCCCGAGTCCTGCCGCAACTGCAGGCGGGAAGGCCTGGCAGAGATAACCAAGGACTTTTCCGCCATTGTTCCTGAATTCACGCATATGCTCCAGCTCTTCAGCCATCAGTTCAAGACAGGCTTCCTGCAAACGTGATTCAGGGTGGATCAAGTACTATTCCTTAACAGCTATGAATCGAGCCCGGCCAAAGCCGCCGTCATGAGCTGTCTTGGACATGAATACCATCTCTCCGCCGAGGGCTTGAAAGAGTTCCTCGTCCCATCCTATTATCTTGAGTGCGTCGAAGTAGAGCTGTTCCGTAAGCATCCTGATGTAGAGGTCAACGTACTCCGCGAACTGCGGAGTGAGATCCTCCGAAACTTTCAATGTGAATCCGTACTTCTTGAGAAGCTCCTCATAACCCTTCAGGTTTTGAAGATCCGGGAATTTCATGAAGTTACAGATACGATTCGCTGTCTCCTCGTCCATTCCAGTCGGACCTTCGATCCAGTCGCTAAAAGCTATTGTGCCGCCTTTCTTCAGAACTCTGGCAGCCTCGGAGATCAGCTTTTCCTTGTTGTTGACATAACACCACGCATCCTCACCCCAGACTACATCGAACATTTCATCTTCCCATGGGATCTCCTCGGCATCGCTGATCTTGTAGCTGATCCTATGATCCTGTCCGTCAGCAGCAGTTCTCTTTCTGGCCTCATCGACCATATGAGGAGTGGCATCCAGACCGAAACCCTCAATGCCGTAATTCCTCTCCAGAAATCTCAATCCGCCTCCGAGAGCGCTGCAGAGATCAAGAACCTTCTGATCTTTTTTAATACCTGCGGCATCAGCGAGTGCTTTACTCTCAGCCCATCCGCCGATATGGATCTGCTCCCCCATTATCAGCTCCCAAAGCTGCCCCTCCGGACCGCTGTAAACATCTTTCACATTATCCAGTGTTACTCCGGTCTTTTTCAAGATATCCTCCAAACGGTTAAACAGTACAGGTGAACGTCAGAAACGCACCCTTCCAGAATCAGGATCTATATTGTCCGTAATTTGTTCTACCGAACCGACCGTTTCCCGCGCTGTAGATGGAGTGACGAAAGATACAGAAGGGAATGCGGGCAGGAGCCGCAGAACCCGCTCGAGCCCATCCAGGGCTCACAACGGACAGATCAGATCCGCCGTTTACTGGAAGCAGGATTTCTCCTCATTCCTCTCCCTTCTCTCTAACTTAATTCAGACTGGTTTTGTAAGGATTTAGGTCAGTCCTACAATGAATTATAGGGCTGCTGAGGTCAACAGGAAGACTATCAGTCTCTGTAGCCGAATACCCTCAGGGTTTCGGCCATCTGCCTGAGCCTGCGATCTACCTTGCCGTAAATAGTGTCTGCGGGATAAATGCCGTCGGGCATTAATATCCCGGCGTCAATTCCTGTCAGGTGTTCAATTCCCTCTTCTATGGTCTCGATGGGATAGATATGGAATTTACCTTCTCTGACCGCTTCTATGACGTTATCTCGAAGCTGGAGATCCTCAATGTTCGCGATTGGAATCATCACTCCCTGTGTTCCGGTAAGTCCCTTTGTGCTGCAGACGCGGAAGAAACCCTCTATCTTCTCGTTCACCCCGCCTATTGCCTGAATTTCTCCGAACTGGTTAACAGAACCGGTTACCGCAAGATCCTGCCTTATAGGGATATCTGACAGAGCGCTCAGAAGAACGTACAGTTCAGTGGAAGAAGCGCTATCCCCGTCGACTCCGCCGTAGCTCTGTTCGAAAACGATGCTCGCTGAAAGAGAAAGAGGATATTCCCTGGCGAACTTACCCTGAATGAATCCGGATATTATCAGAACTCCCTTAGTATGAGTAGTGCCTGAAAGTTCAGATTCCCGTTCAACATTGATAAGACCCTTTCTTCCTGCCGAGACCCTGGTGGTAATCCTGGCGGGGAGTCCGAATGCGTAGTCGACCCCATGGTAGATTGCAAGACCATTCACCTGTCCGACTTTCCTGCCTTCGGTATCAATCATGATTGTATTGTCTAATATGCGTCTGGTCGCGTATGTCTGACCCAGATTGAGACGGTAGATCTTCTCTTGAATGGTCTTCTTCACATGGTCAGAGTTCACAGTATCCGCACCCTCCAGCTTCGCGAAGTAACAGGCCTGGCGGAGATAATCGGTTACCCTGTTGAATTCGATTGAGATCCGGTCACTTCGTCCCGCCATGCGCACGCTTTCCTCTGCGACAGCAGCAACCGCGCTTGCATCCATGGGTGTCAGCTTCTCACTCTGGACTATCTCCGCTATGACATTGGAGAAATCACGGATATTCTCTTCAGTGATTTCCATGGTGAAATCAAATGCAGCCCTTATTCTGAAAAGAAGACCGAACTCAGGTTCGTAGGATGCGAGAAGACTGTACAGTTTCGAAGCACCTATCAGTATGACCTTAACCTTGGTATCAATGGGTTCTGGATGAAGGTTAACTGGATAAAGACTGAGGGGATCATGGCTGCGGATAACAGTGGTGCCATTCCTTAGAGTCTGTATAAGCTGCTGCCACAACGCCGGTTGCCTGACAAGATCAAGCGCGTTCATTATCAGGTAGCCTCCATCAGCCTTATGAATGGCACCTGGTCTGATCATCATGTGATCGCTGTAGGGTTTTCCCTCAACAATAATTCTGTCAATGCTTCCGAAGAGGCTGTTGGAATCCGGAAACTGTTCAATTAATACAGGACGTTTTGTTTTCCCTGAATTATCAAGAATGAGATTGGGAGTAAAGAGTACATAGGGATCCTTCTCGTCTGTACTGTTCGCGAAATCGTTCAGATTTTCCAGGATAAGCTTAACAACAGATTCAGACCACCGGTCCGCCTTGTTATCACCGATTTCAATCAGATTGGAGATGATTCCTGAAATTGTCGGTTTGACAAGCCGCTGGTACATCTTTTCAAGTCTCATCTGAATCTCGAGTTCCATATCTCTCGTCTGTCTGAAAGCGGTTGTGAGTTTCTTGAAAAGCTCCTCGTGCAGCTTCGTGTATCTCGCGATATCCTCAGCCGAGAGCTTTCCTTCATCCTTCATCTCTTTGAGTTTATCGAAAGTTACAGGTTCTTCGTCGATAACCGGAAGTACATCCGGTCTGAATTCACCCGGAGCCACAGGTACATTGACTATGGTGAATCCGGCTTCTTCGGCCTCCTTCTTTACAAGGGCCATTACTTCCTGTTTCCGCTCCTGATAGGATTCCCTGATTATCCTGGTTTCCATATCGGCTTTTTCGCTATTGAGAACAGTGGGGATATTGCTTTTTAGAAGCTGAACACACTCTTCAAGAGCTTCAACGAACCGGAGACCATCTCCTGCAGGGAAGGTGAGAGCGATGGGATTTCTTGGCTGCTCCATATTGCGTACGTAGATTATGTCACGGAGATCATCTGTAGTTCTATCGATACGATCCAGAATTCTTTTTACGGTTGTTTCCCGACCGGTACCTGACACGCCTGTTACGAACATGTTGTAACCGATGGAGGATATCTCCAGACCCAGTTTGATAGCTTTTACAGCGCGGTCCTGCCCCACAATATCACCTGTGGGCTGCAGGTCATCTGTGGTCTTGAATCCAAGAGCCTTCGTGGAACACTTCCACTTCAGGTCCTCAGGTTTGAGTGAGTAGACAGCCATCTCAATATCCTTCCTGATTTATTAGGATCTTACTTCCCCGGAGGCTCAGGCTCCAGAGGTTTGATTGAAAACGGTCCAGGGTCTACAGCAAATGCTTTGACTCTGCCTCCGTGTTCCACTCTTCCCCTTACTATAAGGGTAGCCTCCGGTCGGACAAGGATGTCCTCCGCCCGGCGAAAGAGTGGAGAAGGCAGAAATACATCAGCGACTCCTGTGTTATCTTCAAGCATAAGGAAACCAGCGTCAGCGGCAAGTCTCCTTCCAGTAACATATCTTCCCCATATTCTTGTCATTCCTGATGAGAGCATACCTTCCAGCGGTACGGTTCCGTCGGGTCTGGTGGTCAGTTCGAGTGGTGACGCGGCAAGGGGAAGCCCCATTATACCGAGTTCCATAGAAACTCTTGTTCTGATAGAATATTCGGGAAGGTCCGGAGTACCCAGTGGCATACCTGGAAAGAATCCACCATCTCCCGCTTCCAGCTGCATCATAGCGGATGACCCTGAGAACCCCAATTCGCGAAAACAACCCGCTGCCGCCATGTCTCTGCAAAGTGCCAATCCGCAACCTGCTTTCAGCAGATCTGACGGGTAACTGTATGGTCTTCCATCTCTGAGTTTCTCGTATTCCCTGCTTCCCATACCTTTTATGTGATGAAATCCGGGAATTATTTTTCCACCTTTCTCGAAGGAAAGCCATCTTCCAGTATTTACGCCTGGTGGTTCAAAGCTGATTCCAAGCCTTCTGGCTTCTTCGAGATAAACCCTGGTATGATAGAATCCACCACCTGCTGCCATGACAGAAGCCATGTAGAGAGCCGGATGTTCCGTCTTCAGAACAGCCGCAGCGCATGCGACGGCTCCGAATGTAAAAGCATGCGCCTTGCAGAAACCGTAACCGGCATAACTCGAAAGTACATTCCAGACAGCATCAGCTTTCAAGGGATTTAGATTCCTGCGCCTGCAGAATGAGATAATCTCCTCTTTCTTCACCTGTTTCATCTTTAGCCTTCGCCTCAACAGATCAGCGGATGCCTCGTCCATTCCCAGAAGCACTTCAGCGGCTCTTGATACGTCTTCCTGATACAGCATGACTCCGAGGTTCTCCTGAAGAATCGAACGCAGTTCCGGAAGCATGGGGTTTCCGACCTCTCCGGTACTAAGACAGTCAAGATAGGTCTTTCGACCTCCTCCGGCAGATGCTCCCGGCCGCACCAGAGCAAGTGCCCTGGCAACATCCTCCATGGTTCTTATCCGCATTTCTTTCATCAGACCTCTCATAGCCGGTGACTCGACATGAACCACCCCTATAGTCCTTCCGCTGTCGAGCAGGTTCCGGGCTGCTTCGGGAATCCTTCCCCCTCTGCGGAAAACACTCAGGGGATTCTTGCTGAGGATTTTGCAAATGCCGGATATTGTTGTAAGACCTCTCTGACCGAGTAGATCCATCTTCAAAAGCCCTATATCCTCAACTCCATCTTTGTCGAAATGTGTGATATGTAATCCGTTCGGGCTGGGCTGAACGGGAACCATGAGATCAACAAAAGCATTCTCACAGACAACTCCGCAGGGATGGGGAGCGAGATGTGATGGAATACCCATGAGAAGTTCTCCATCCCGGAGAGCCCTGGCGGCTAACGGTTTCTTCCATG
>DAOWAG010000308.1 GCA_030634715.1 Candidatus Aegiribacteria sp.
ATCTATAAAATACCCTTCTATGGTGCTGTTCCACCAGTTACCTACCGACAGAGGCATCCAGTTCTCTGATTGAGGTTCCGGACCGGTGGAATCAGTACCGCATGTTGAAAGCATTGATATCATTGACAGAGCCATCGAGAAGAGCATTATCTTTTTCATCATCATCCTATTCAAACAGTTCAATCCTGATCAAGTATCAGAACTCAGCATTCATCTCTGAAGGCAGAAAGGAGATTCCAGAAAGGAGCTCCATCTGCCTCGCCATCTCCATGGAGTTTTCTATGGTTTGGGCGGGGATCATTCTGAACGATCGCTTCCCCTTCAGTTTGAACCGCAGAGGACCCTTCAGCCCCTGTGTTTTCTTTTTAACCACTGAAACAGCGGCTGCTCCGACCAGACCACCGCCGAACGCAAATGAACTCATTTCCGAGAGCGTGAACGACTCAATGTCGCTCCACCGGTGGGCTATAGTGGTCAGGTAGGTGTAAGCAAACCCCTCCTCCGTGATTCCCATCCTGGCCTTGCGGGCACGGATGATGATCCATATTCCCAGAGGGATGGGGATAATCATTATGCAGCAGAGCACTCCTGCGAAGATCTGCATTCTCCTCCAGCTGCTTTTCATCCAGAAAATTCTTCCACTCTGCTCAGCCTGCTCTAACAATAACTTGCCGTCCAGCTTGGTTAAGCTCATTCACTCCTCCTGCTCAATTGATGAATATTGACTCATACCACTTGATTCATAGTTACAATTCAAGACAGAGTACAGGTTACTATTACGCAGAATCAATTTTCCCTCCTATACAGCAGAATTTCTGATATTCTGCTTAACTGGAACAGACAATACAGATGAAAACATGCTCAAGTCAAAGTCCTGAATAAATGCTGAATATTCTTATCGTGCGTTATCCGCATGTCTTAAGATCACTTGTATTTTTGCGGGTAATAGTATATTGGAGTGCAATTCAGAGAATACGCTTATACTTTATTGCAGCGCACTACTACTTTCGGGGTGCCGACAGGAGGAGAGAACACCATGAAATTTAAGATCATATGTATACTCAGTTTGATGCTGTCTGTCCTTGTTTCAGGATGCGGGGATGAGCCTGAGGCAGTGGTATCTGAGCAGCCGCTGGATATGATAGAGCTGTCTGTCAATTTCACTATCGGTATCGAGATAGGCGACAGCACAGAAGTCTTCGGTTCAATTACGGATGTATGTCATGACACTGCTGGGCAGATACTCGTTCTCGATCAGACTATCTGCGGAGTGAAAGTTTTCAGTAGTGATGGAGAATATGTCTGTCAGATCGGCAGGAGCGGTGCAGGACCGGGGGAGATGCTTATGCCTCTTTACGTTGTCAGTCTGAATGATGGCAGAATCCTAGCTCACGATCCGATGAATAACGCCTTCATATCCTACGACAGTGCATTCAGTTACATAGAGAACATCTCTCTCTGGGATAATGGTCCGCCTCTTGAAACCTGTGCTGTTGCTGAAAGCAGCTATGCTGGGATTGTGCTTGGATTCGACATGGAGACAGACCAGCCGATGATAACCCGGTCTCTTGCACAATACAGCGTTAACAGGGAACCTGATATCCTCTACTTCGAGGATGAGGTGCCTTTCGATTTCTCTGACTTCACAAGTGTACTCAGCAATATGATGTTCTCCTTCTCTCTCACAGCTGACAGGCAGGGCAGATTCTTTTACTCTCCGACATCCAGTGAGACTTACGAAGTGTTCGCCTTCAACAGCGATGGAAGCGAACTCTTTCACATTATCAGAGACATTCCTCGTGTCGAAAAGACCGCGCAGGAGATGGAAGATGAGATTATCTATATTGAGAGCTGGGCAAACAGAATGGGTATGCAGGGAGTTGTGATAGAATGGGAGCCTGATCCGTACAGAACATTCGTCAGAGCTCTCGGTGTAGACGGTGCAGAGCGTCTATGGATTGTCAGAGGAACAGAGCTTGAGCCGGTCTTCGATGTCTTTGATATGTCAGGCACTCACCTGTTCTCAGCACAGCTCCCGGTCGAAAGCAGCAGTTGGAAATTTCATATCGACACTTTCGGCATCCTCGGTTGGGAAGAGGATCCGGAGGAGGGATTCCAGAAACTCTACGTTATCTATTTTCCTGCTGATTGATTCGAGGAGTTCTGAGCGAAAATTCCGTTGAGGGTAATCTTCAATTAACTGAATTGATGAAATGATATATTACGGTTTTATCTCATCAGGGATTCCCAGCGAATGTACTCGGTAGAAGCGGGAAGCCCTCTTTGCTCAAGATAAGATATTACGGAAGGCTCGTTCAGGCGCAGGAAGGGATCAACAGTCATCTCATCAGCAAGTGTCGCGAAGATGTGATTCGGATCGTACATCTTCAGATATCTGTCAA
>DAOWAG010000425.1 GCA_030634715.1 Candidatus Aegiribacteria sp.
ATAGCAGACTGGAGATAAACAACGCTTTCAAGGGAATGGGTCTTTGCCCGAGAAGAGAAATCATAAAGGATCTTCTGGAGGAAATGGAAAATCTTTTATCCGGAGGAATGAGCCCAAGACTTGATTTTCTGATTAACCTCTATTCGGATGCAGGCAATTTCGATCTGACAAAAATGATTTCACTTGAACTTTACAGTACACCTGAATTTGAAACACACACATTTCTGAATCTGATGGAAAGACCCACAACTTCACTGGTATTTCTTGACAGCAAATCATATGAAGTCAGAGGAATTGGACAGCTTGTCGCTCCGAATGATTCAGAAGCAGGTGAATATTCAGTTGATATTGTCAAATACACGAATATGGCACACACATTGTTCCATGGTGAGTTTCCAAGGTTATATCCTGGAATTCTAGTCCATATCACTGCCGTATTCGATAATACGCCCGGTTCCGGTCGTGGAGTGAGGATAGCGCCACCACTTGTTTAGGGAAGAAAAGCCGATATTGGTTCCTGGCGACATTGTTCCGAAAACATGTTTTGTTGATCTGGACGGTACTTTGCTTTCCGTATCGTCCGAAAAGCTTTTTATCAAGCGTTTGATAAAAAAACGAGTTCTGCCTCCGAAAAGCATACTGCGATTTCTGCTTTCGTATGCGCTTCACCCTCTTTGGACAATTCGAGAGGGAAAAGGATGGAACAGAACATATCTGGTTGATATATCCCCTGAGATAGTAGAAACCGAGGCAAGGGAACTTGCGGAAGAACTTGTCCGGAACAGATTGCGCAGTTGGACAGCCAGATATATTCGGGAATTGAGTGAAGCAGGCAGCAGAATCGTAATCCTTTCCGCTTCCCTTGAATACATTGCAGGGGTCGTCGGAGAGAGACTATCGGTTGATCTTGTTTTTGCGAGCATTCCGGAAATTGTTAATGGCAGATTCAGTGGAAAACTCACGGAATTGCGCCCCTGGGGAAAGAACAAGGACATACTGATGAAACGGATCTGCGAGAAGGAAGGAATTAATCTCCATAGCTGCATCGCGGTGGGAGATTCCTGGGCTGACAGATTCATCATGAAACAGTGCGGATCGGCAATAGCAGTATGTCCAGATGGGAGGCTGCAAAAGCTTGCTGAGATAGAAGGATGGAAAATTATCAAGGGATCACATATCAGATGGGCATAAGAGCATTGGGAGCTTTCTCCGGCGGTCTTGACAGTATGATCGCCACGAAGGTTCTTATAGATCAGGGTATCGAAGTCGAGGTCGTGACATTTTCCAGCCCGTTTTTTGCGTCCGACGCTGGTCGAAAGGGAGCCATACAGCTCGGAATTCCATGGCGGGAAATCGACTACTCTGAAACAATATTATCGCTGCTTTGTAATCCTCCCAGCGGGTTCGGGAATAACTGCAATCCGTGTATAGACTGCCATGCCGGAATGTTCAGGAAACTTGGTGAAATCGCTTCGGTTGAAGGATTCGATTTTATATTCTCCGGAGAAGTTGCGGGACAG
>DAOWAG010000353.1 GCA_030634715.1 Candidatus Aegiribacteria sp.
AAAACCACACCTGAAACCAAAGCCAAGTCCGGGAGAAGAAACCTTTTCATATATAAGAGAGGCATCGTTCAGTTTAAGACGCTCCAGCGCGGAGGAGAGATCCTCATAATCCTCGGATGAAACCGGAAAGAGGGAGGAGAAAACAACAGGCTTGACCTTCTCATATCCGTGGAGCGGTATATCCGCAGGACTCGAGTTCAAAGTTACTGTATCACCCGAGCGAACATTCTCTACGGTCTTTATACCCGCAATCAGATAACCCACTTCCCCTGCTATCAAGCTGGGGCAAGGTTCTCTCCGGATTCCAAAATGGCCAACCTCTTCAACAGTATGATTCTTCCCTGTGGACATCAGCAGAATCTCATCACCCTTGTTAATTATTCCATCCTCTACTCTTATGTAGACTATCACACCTCTGTATGGGTCATAAACACTATCGAACACTCTTGCTCGAAGCGGAATATCTGAATTACCTGCAGGTTCTGGAATCTTCTCAACAATTGCTTCGAGCAGTTCTTCAATTCCCTCTCCGGTTTTCGCGGAAATGCAAATGATATCATCCACATCAAGACTAAGCTCTCCTTCAATCTCCCCCATTACTTCAAGAATATTAGCGGAAGGCAGATCTATCTTGTTAATGATCGGTAGAATTGTGAGGTTCTGATCCATAGCTTTGTATAGATTGGCGACAGTCTGGGCCTCTACTCCCTGAGCTGCGTCGATAACCAGCAATGCGCCCTCGCAGGATGCCAGGGCTCTGGAAACTTCATATGTAAAATCAACATGTCCGGGTGTATCAATCAGGTTCAGCTCATACTCCACTCCAGCTTCTGAAGTATACGCCATCGATACAGCGGTACTCTTGATCGTAATGCCACGCTCCTTCTCGATATCCATCGTATCAAGCATGAGATTGTGAAATTCCCTGCTCGAGACTGTACCGGTAGCCTGCAGCAATCTATCAGCAAGTGTTGACTTGCCATGATCGATATGTGCGATTATGCAAAAATTTCTGATCTGTTTACTCAAATCTTCTCCTCCGCCGGAAATGCTAATATGATTGGGGATTGAGATGTTTCCAAAAGGAAGGAGATCTAATTGAACTTCAAACCGAACAATCTTCAGATTGTTAACAACTGCAATGTAGGTGAGGGCACTAAGATCTGGAATTTCGTGAACATGTATGAATGCACTTTAGGCAGGAATTGCATGGTTGGATGTTTTACAGAAATACAGAAGGGTGTCATTATCGGTGACCGAACAAGGGTACAGAGTCACAGCTTTATCTGTGAGATGGTTGAGATCGGCAACGATTGCTTCATTGCGCACGGAGTCATGTTCATAAACGATGTTTATCCTCCACAACCGGATCCTGCGGACTGGAAGGGAACGATTATTGAAGACGGTGTCAGTATAGGCTCGAATTCAACCATACTTCCTGTCCGAATAGGGAAAAATGCGATAATCGGCGCCGGAGCGGTCGTCACAAAGGATGTTCCGCCTGGAGCAGTTGTAGCGGGAAATCCCGCGAGAATACTGAGATATCGGGAAGAGTGAAAACGTTGCTCGATCAGCATATGCGATTTAAGACAGCTTCTATGACTTTGAACGCAGCTCAGTAGCGTGGGAATGTATTCTGTAGTATAATTAGTTGTATAGTGTTGGTGCAGGTATTATTGAAGCACCTTCTCTCAGGTTGTATTCGGAATAATAATCATCTTAGTTAAAGCTCCTGGAAACTTATTTTCGAAAAAATGGTTATCCACTAGATAAAACAATATATGTATGAAGGCATAATTAATAATAAAAACACGAAAGGAGCATGATGAAAGCTTTAGCTTTTCTAATGCTGTTTACAGCAATGGCTTTCGCAGGATCCATCACCCCTGAACTGCATGAAATAATGGGGGAAACTGATGGTGGAAACTTGATCAGAATCCTAATCAAACCCATCGGAATGGTTGATGTGGATTACGTAATGAACGCGACCCAGGGAATGGATCGTGCTCAAACGCGCGAATTCGCAG
>DAOWAG010000352.1 GCA_030634715.1 Candidatus Aegiribacteria sp.
GTGGCACCCCCCTCAACCTCTACCAGCCGCGGGGAGGTTCCCCCGTGACGACCATGGATGCTGTTGAGTGTGGGATTGACCCGCATGCCGGCTAGCTTGTGCATCGGGGCGGCAAATTCGGCAAGGGAGGGATAGAGTACAGGATCTGCGAGGAGCAAGTACTCTCCAGTTGGGGCCGTCCACACCCAAGGGAGCTGCGGCGCGTGAAGCACCTCTAGTAAATCATCGGGTGGAGACTGCCACTCAGTTACCGATTGCAGGCTGTCCTCGGAAGCCTCTGCGCTTTGTACTAAAAAGAAAGCCTCCAGCGTTAGTACAAGCAAAACCGCTAATGTCACGAAATTCCTTTTCACTATTGACCTCCATACACCAATATTGATACGATTATCAGTGCCTAACCAATGATTATCCAGCTGCAACATAACACAGCCCGCTAAATATCTTGACTGAGAATATGATTCGTAATATTGACCGTCAAGGAAAATATTTAGACATCTGGAAATAGGTCTGGATATGAAATGGCGCTCCCACGGGGAATCGAACCCCGGTTTCCGGCGTGAGAGGCCAGCGTCCTAGCCGCTAGACGATGGGAGCGCATTCTTTGATTTCAGGGCGCAAATATCGGGTATACGGGCTGTTCGGTCAAGTCCGGAGACTGATATCAGCTTTCACCGAATAGCGAATTGTATTTCTTTTCCAGAAGTTTCAACCTCTTTTTAGA
The DNA here is from genome assembly GCA_030634715.1 of Candidatus Aegiribacteria sp. Next base: position 722 of record DAOWAG010000352.1, read on the forward strand.
TAAATCCCCCAGTTCTTCCATGGCGCACCTGATTCTCGATCGGCTTATGTCTCTTCCAAGTATCTCCATGGTGTCGAAAAGAGGGGTTGAAACAGCTTTGCCGCTGATGGCGATATACAACGGTTGAGTGAGGTATTTTAGTTTGATGTCCAGCTTCTCTGAAAGATTTTTGAAGATCAGGTAGATGTTCTCCTTGCTGAAGCTGTCCAGTTTATCCAGGTCCCAGAGTATTATCTGAAGAGTTTCGCTGGTTTGGGCCTCATCCATATCCTTCAGAAGCAATTCATCCTTTGTAATGGGAATTCGGCCGCTGAAGAATTGGCCGGTCAACTCTCCCCAGTCCGAAAGGCAGGTCATCCTGCCCTTGCAGATCTCAAGCATCTTTTTGAAGTTCTCTCTGTTCAAACCCCACTCCACAAGCCTGTCCAGAAGTTCATCGGTCGTGAAATCCTCTCTTAAATATCTGCCGTTGAGCCAGAGAAGCTTGTCAAGATCGAAAACCGGTCCGCCAAGACTGATGTCCTCAAGCCTGAAATTATCTATCATCTCCTGCAGTGAGAACTTCTCCCTGTCATCCGAAAGGTGCCAGCCCATCATCCCTGTGAAATTGAGAAGGGCTTCAGGAAGGATACCCGTTCTTCTGTACCAGTTTATGGATACGGGATTCTTTCTCTTGGAAAGCTTGCTTTTGTCCTTGTTGCGGAGAAGGGGAAGATGACAGAAGACAGGCGGTTCCCACCTGAAGAATTTGTAAAGAAGGACATGCTTGGGCACCGAGTTGATCCATTCCTCACCCCTTATGATATGGGATATCTTCATAAGGTGATCATCAACAACTACCGCCAGGTGGTAGGTTGGAAAACCGTCGGCTTTCATTATCACCTGATCGTCAATGGATGCCCAGTCCTTCTCTATTTTCCCTCTGAGCAGATCCTCAAAGACACATGTTCCCTCAAGGGGAACCTTCATTCTAACGGTGAATTCCTCGCCCGCGTCAACTCTCTTTGCTGCTTCCTTCGGTGGGATGTTCCTGCACTTCCTGTCGTAGCCGCTTACGGAACCTGCTTTCTGTCTTTCCTTCCGGACTTCGGCAAGATGTTCCCTGCTGCAGAAACAGGGGTAGGCATGACCCTCGGCAACCAGCCTGTTTATGTATTCGTGGTAGATTTCAAGCCTTTCGCTCTGTCTGTATGGTCCATAGGGTCCGCCGATGTCAGGACCTTCATCCCATTCCAAACCGAGCCATTTCAGAGAATCAATGATTGCTTTTTCCGATTCCCGTGAAGATCGCTCCCTGTCGGTATCCTCGATTCGCAGAATA
>DAOWAG010000014.1 GCA_030634715.1 Candidatus Aegiribacteria sp.
AAATTGAATAGAAGATATCATTGCTCTCAGACGCAGCTGTACCTGTTCCGAGGAATGACACATATTCGTTAGGTCCGACATCAGGATCCGCAGTCTCCCAGACTGGAATCCCGTTTCCCGTAATACCTTCGAACATCTTCCCTCCTCCGAACCAGCCTCCGCTGAACACGTAACCTGCATTGTAACCGATGGGGGCGATCTTCTGTGTAAGACCTGAAGCTACACTGTAATGCCAGATCTCCCCTGAATCATAGCTATCCAGAGGAATGTACATATCTTCTCCATAAACATTCAGTTCATCCGGATTTGTACCCTCATGCGCCGTGTCAATTGTACCGTCGGTGAGTATCTCTCTGAAAGTTGCGCCTGTGTAACCGTTTACTGCAGCGGCACATAAAAACACAATAACAACTGTTACTACCAGGTTCTTCATCTTTCTCTCCATTCGTTCGGTGAAATTCTCCAGCTAGTATTCAACAAAAACAGTCGATGAGCAAGCTTGCTGTTGACAGAACTAGACGACCGGTCTAATATTTCCGCATCCAGGAAATTGAATTAGTGTTAAATCAGGCTTCACGCGCCACGAATGCAGAGGCATCTATTACTGCTTCAGAACGCGGAGAGTACTGCAGACTGAAAGGAAACAAAAAATATGCTGAAATATGCACTGCTGTTGATAATGCTTGCAGCAACATCATATGGCTGGGGAACAGACGATGGGAACATGGGAGCATCTAATGTGGGGAGCGTCTTCCTGAAAAGTAATGACGTGATTCTCACTATCATCGACACCTTCAGTGTTCCCAGCGCCCAGCAGATACTGGGTCTGGATTACCAGGAGAGCGATCCTTACATTGCTGTCATGGACAACACGTCCGGTTTGATCAGGGGAATCGTTCCGAACACAGGGACTGAGATCTGGACCATGAGCACCCCCTGCAGTGGCACTTTCGGGATGTGCCAGACCGGAGCACCGGACTATATCTGGTACGCCAACAGCTGGTCATCCTCGGACATATACCGATGGGACCCCGACACGCGAGGTTGGTCCGTCGCCTTCGCAAATCCAGCTCAAACCCTTGGCAGAGGGCTCGACTTCGACCCTGAGAGTGGATACATCTGGGAGGCCGATCACGCAATGGGATTATGGAGGATCGACGAGACTGGCGCCTCCACGCTCTACCAGCCTTCATGGCTCCTCGGTGCGATAAGCGGCATGTCACTCTTCCCCTATGGAGATGATCTGGGGATTGTCATTTCATACTACGACTTCTTCTATTTCCATTTCTACTCATTCGACGGCTCATCATTGAACTACATCGGTGAAGCAAGTGCATATGTCTACAACTTCACGGACTCTTATGGAATCACCTACAACCCTGTTTCCGACACCTTTTACTGGAGTCATGTCGTGTATCCATCGAACCGTGTGATAGCCGAGATGGATTACGAGTTTACGTCTCCGAGCGCACTGGAACAGTGCACCTGGGGAAGTATTAAGACCGGGTTCTAGCCCGATCCGGAGGAAGGATCGAAATTACAGGTCTTGAAAAGTAGATCGATTGTGATCAATATGGCCCTGAACTGGAAATAGAGGTTTTCATCGGTCAGGACAAATCCTTGCGGTACGCATGAATAATTAAGTATAAACGATAGATATTCCTAAAAGAAATGGAGAGTCTATCATGGTTAAAAGGAATCCTGTACAGAATTTCATGCGATCCCTGATTCGTCTTACAGTATTCGCGCCTCTGTGGCTGCTGCTGGTCTGGCCCGATTTAGACGTTGTCAAATTCGAGTTCGATCTCACGGTGCTCTGGATAATTTTCAAGACAATCGCTATCCTCTGGTTTGCCAATATCTTCGCGAAGATGGTCAATGTCCTGCCCCAGTGGCAGAGAATGGTTCTTCTCCGACTGGGAAGATCTGTGGGAGCGAGAGGTCCCGGATTCTTCCTGGTTCCACCCTTTATCTACTCCGTTGCCCGTATCCTTGACATCCGAATAACCACCTATGAAGTGAAGGCCACAAAAACCCTTACAAAGGACAATATTCCCGTTGATGTTACGGCTGCCATTGAACTGGAGATCGAGGATCCTGAAAAGGCTGCCATCGATGTTCAGAACTACTGGAAAACAACCGAATGGGCATCAATGGAAGCGCTGAAAAGCACGATAGGAAGTAACGATCTTAGACCTCTTCTTAGCGAGACGGACAGGATAGCGGAAGATCTGAAGAAGGGTATCGACACAGCTGCAACGGATTTCGGTGTTAATGTTCGTGCTGTACGGATAACCGATGTGGGCACTCCCACGTCGCTGGTGGAGGAGCTTGCAGTTATCGCAAGAGCCGAGAGGTCTGCAACTGCCAAAATAATTCAGGCAGAGGCCGAGAAGACTGTGGCGGCTTCCCTTGTAGAAGCCTCCAGAATGCTTGCATCAGTGCCAAATTCCATGGATCTCAGACAGATTCAGGCACTGCTGGACATTTCCAAAGAAGAGAGTGCTATGGTAATTGTTTATCCGATGTCCAGTATGATGGGGCAGCAGATAGCAGCAGCAACTGCCGGGAACAAGGCGAACATAAGCAAATCCACCATTATTCCCATGGAGGATCTGACCGGCAGCTAATAGAGGGAACCGCTTTCCGCTGAAGGTAGTTGATGACAGTAATCCCGGCATCATACGCGGCCACCGGTTATTACATTCAACTTCGTACACTTGTATGATGACGTGGTATGTAGTATTCTTGGCCGGTTATTACATAGCAACCACCGACCGTTGTGATAAAGAATGATTCCCTCCAGATACATAAGCCTTTCAGGGTACTCTGATGATATTATGTATGCGTCCTCTGAAAAGAAGAAAGGTCCAGATGAAAATACCGAGCCTGAAAATCGGTGATCTGACAATTCAAATTCCCATCGTTCAAGGTGGCATGGGTGTATCCGTCTCAAAAGCATCTCTGGCATCCGCAGTTTCTCTGATGGGTGGTCTCGGTGTCATTGCCAGTGTTGGTCTGGGCGAAGATATGTCATCGACCATACCTTTCGAGGAGAGATCCAAACAGGCTCTTGCAACTGAAATAAGGGAAGTGAAACAGCAGGGTCTGCCCGTCGGGGTGAACGTGATGGTTGCACTCACGAATTACAGTGATCTGGTGGAGACCTGTGTGGAGGAAGGTGTCGATGTCCTCTTCTCCGGTGCCGGTTTACCTTTGCGTCTGCCTGAATATGTAAGCGATTCTCCAATGAAACTGGTGCCTATCATTTCATCCGGACGCGCTGCTGATATTGTGTGCAGAACATGGTTAAAAAGATTCTCGCGATTGCCTGACGCTCTTGTCGTAGAGGGACCGATGGCTGGCGGTCACCTTGGTTTCAAGTTCGAGGAACTTGTGGATGGAACCGCGGCCGATCTCGAAACACTGGTGCGAGAGACGCTTGTAGTCGCTGATCGCTATGAGCAGCAATCGGGACGTTCCATTCCCGTTATAGCAGCGGGTGGTGTTTATACAGGTGCTGACATAGCCAGGTTCCTTAATATGGGCGCAAGCGGTGTTCAAATGGGTACACGTTTTGTAGCCACGCACGAATGCGATGTTTCAGACGCATACAAGCAGTCATATCTGGACGCGACCGTTGATGATATAGCTTTGGTTCGATCACCTGTAGGGCTCCCCGCACGAGTGATAAAGACGCCATTCATCCAGAGGAGCCTGGGTGAGAAGCAGAAATTTTCCTGCTTTTACAAATGCCTCCTGACTTGCGATGCTAAAACAGCAAACTACTGCATCGCTCTTGCGTTGTTGAATTCGGCTCGTGGTCTTCTGGAAGAAGGATTCCCGATGTGCGGTCAAAATGCCTATCGCGTAGACAAGATAATGAGCGTCAGGGAATTAATGCAGGAATTGACACAGGGAGCAGAAGCCCTCCTTTCTTGAGTGAAGTTACTTGCAGATACAGACATTCTGATATCATTCGTGCTGTGCAGGTGTCTGAACCGTTTCCGGGATTACAGACGATTGCAGCTCTCAGAGTAATGTAAACCAGTAACAGAATTAAGTTGACAATTGCAGAATGTTCTTCCAGCTGGCATATATAGCTCAAGCATTGACATGTACTTTCAGGGAGTTTAACTTATCGAACGATTGAAGTGACGTTCGTATTAAAACCGGGAGGAACATCATGAGACCTGTTCTTCTTCTGCTCTTTTTGTTCGCTTTTTCTGTTCTTGCCCGGCAAGATCAGATCACCCATTCCCAGATTACTCCGGTAAGTATCGACAGAGTGTCTGCTGAGTTGCAACCCAGTCAGCCAGAAATTCATCCATCTCAACAGTTTTCACAATGGAAAAAATACTGGGTGGATCACACAGCTGTCACTCAGATCCAGATAGGACAATTTGTAACATGCCAGTATGATGATTCTTCGGATTCACCAATATACTCATACTCGACACGAACAAAATCCTCTGGTAAGAAGAAACATTAGGCTGCTTTTTCGGATTCTACAGTCAATTCATATCTGCGTCTAAGACTCGCGCCAGTTCGCAGTAATCTTCTGATTCGATCTAATTGATCAATTTCCTTACAAGATGAGTTAGTGCTGCCATAGCATCCACGCAACTCAATGGGGTAATAGTCCGGATGAGGATTCATCCGGTAAGCTGCAAACCAGCCGTTTCAGCTTTGTTAAAAGGTATTTACTGCAGATATACCTCAAACTATTAATAGATGAATCGTGTTTCAAAGAGAATCAGAATAACATTGCATTGGGGAAGATATGAATTTTCGTAAGTATGCAGGTTTAATAATGATATCGATTTTCCTCTACCTTTCCTGCGGTGATGAATGTGATGATCAGGACTCCCGCAATGTGTCCATTGATACGCTGCATATTGTCGATTCCATAGGTGTCGAAATGGGTGACAGCAACTACGTTTTCGGCTCCATAAGCGACTTCGATCATGCACCGGATGGAAGAATCCTGGTTCTGGACAATCTTAAGTGCTGCATATTTGTCTATTCAGAATCGGGTGAATTCATCAAGCGAATCGGTGGACCGGGTTCCGGTCCCGGTGAAATGCAGATTCCAGCTTTGTTTGAAATTCTTGGAAACGGCACCATCTGCGTAAAGGATCAACCCTTCTGGTATAGATACGATTCCGAAGGAAATTTCATTAGTTCATTTCATCTCGGGGGCAGTGTTCCAATGAGCATGATTTCAGTGGGTACTGAAAATATTGTTGGAATCCGGAGCGAGCTGGACTTTCTTGAAACCGGAGAGCTGCATGTGATTAAGAGTATAGCTCTATGGAATGGAACCACCCCCGATACTATTGAAACAGTCTTTTTTGAGCAGGAGTTTCTACTTAATATAGAGGACACTCCCAATAATGTTCTGGAGATGGATCTTTTTTCAGCAACAGCCGCCGCCGGAGATGATAGAGTATACGTGGCGCCCTCCCCCACCGATATGCCTGTTATCTACTGCTATCGGTTCGATGGCTCGATTGCAGATACTCTACACCTCCCATATCCTGAAGTCCCGAAATCGTCTTCTGAAATCGAAGCAGAAAAGCTGCTTATCGAACTGAGTGTCTATCAAGGTGCTCAAAGGACAATGGTCTGGGAACCGCTACCGAACCGTCCCATGATACGCTGCATGGGAGTTGACAGCCTGGGCAATTTGTGGGTTCAAAGGGGAACGGATCTTTCGCCAACCTTCGACATTTTCGATAACCGGGGCTTCTTTCTGTATACTGCCGGTCTGCCTGACAGAGAAGATGCTTACAACTGGAGATTCGATATATCATCCGGCGGGATCATGGCGACCCCGAGATCTCCGGAATTCTACCCTTTGCTTTACATCATTGATCGATGAGTGCCACCCACTAATAAAAGCGACATGTAATCAGTTAAATATCAGTTTTGACTACTGGCAACATATAGCAGGATAGAGGCGGAAACCGCTGCGTTGAGGGATTCAACCCCCTCTTTTATAGGTATTCCGACAGTACCGTCCAGAAGTTCTCGAACATTTTCCGAGATTCCATGAGCTTCCGAGCCGATTACTATGCCGGTGCTTCCAGTTGAGGCTTCGATTTGCTCTATAGAGCCGCCGGAAGCTTCAGCTCCCAGAAATGTGCAGTTATCAGAGTTCTGCTGCATGAATGACGGAAGATCAATGTCATACATTAGATGTACTTTCACATTAGCTCCAGCTGATCCGCGAGTAACCTTGGGCGTGAAGGGAAAGCAGCAGCCTTCGCTCATAATCACACCGCTTCAGCCGAATGCGACAGCCGATCTAATAATAGTACCGATATTCCCAGGGTCGGATATTCTGTCCAGCAGAAGAAAAGTGTCTTTCGGCTTCAGTTCGATTTCCTTCATTTCAGGCAATGCGCAGACTGCAATGATTCCCTGGGAGTGCGTTGTGTCCGATATTTCCGAAAAGAGTTTTGGAAGTATTTCCAGAACATCAATGCCTGCTTCAGATGCATCATTTGCTACAGCTCTGGAGGCAGAAGTGGCTTCTGCCGAGAGGATGAGCCATTTCGGTTCGTTATTCTTGAGATAATCGGTAACGAACCGTGAACCTTCCAAAAGAAAAGCTCCGTGTTTCATTATGTATGATCTGGAGTGCAGACTTCTTGATATTTTCAATCGATTGTTCGAACTGCCGGTAATTTTTAAATACATCCTGCTCTGTTTCAGTTAAATAGTACCTGTCACTATTCATTAAGGATGTTTCTGATGATTGCTTCTATATCAGCTTTCGGGGAAGAACCCGTTAAAGACTGCAGAAGGGAAACATCCGGAGCTCTTCGCCTCATATCCTCGAAGTCATCAGGATACGCTTCTTCATATGGGATGAATCTGATTTCCGAATTAGAATCGGCTATTTCTCTTACTTTCTTCGCAAGATCACCAATTGAGATCTCCTGAACTGAACCGATATTGACTACTCTGCCGATAGCAGCAGGATTCTCCACAAGCGCGAATATCGCATCGACGACTTCATTAACAAGGCTGAAGCACCTCGTCTGTTTTCCATCACCGAAAACTGTAATTGGCTTCCCGGAAAGAGCCTGCTCAATGAACCTCGGAAGAACCATTCCGTACCTTCCGGACTGCCGGGGACCGACCGTATTGAAAAGCCTTCCGATGATTACTGGAAGCCCCTTATCCTTCCAGTAGGCCAGAGCGAGGAATTCGTCTATCGCTTTTGAACAGGCGTAGCTCCACCTGCTCCTGCTGGTTGCGCCGAGGACTATGTCACCATCCTCACGAAAAGGTATCTTCTCACTTTTACCGTATACTTCGGAAGTTGACGCTATGAAGACTGGTGTTCCGTCTCCGCTGGCGGCCAATAAAATATTTTCTGTTCCCTTTACATTCGTCTCAATCGTTTCAACCGGTCGTTGTATAATGTTTTCCACCCCAACAGCAGCAGCCAGATGTATGACCTTGCTGCACTGGTGTACCAGTCCGCGAGTAAGTGATTCGTCAAGAACGGATCCTACAATGAATCTGAATGACGGATTGTCTGAACATCCATCAAGATTTGAAAGGCTTCCTGTAGACAGATCGTCCAGAACCAGAACACTGTTTCCCTTCGACAACAGGAATTCACTAAGATGTGAACCTATGAATCCTGCTCCGCCCGTTACTAGGTAATCGTATCTGCGAGGTCCTGGCATACTTATTCCTCCCTTAATGCGGAACGATACTCAGAAGCACGCCCGCGGCTATCGCGCTTCCGATAACTCCTGCAACATTAGGTGCCATAGCGTGCATCAGAAGATGGTTCCTGGGGTCATACTTTCTACCCTCTATCTCAACAACCCTCGCGGAATCCGGAACCGCTGACACTCCCGCAGCACCTATAAGGGGGTTGATTTTATTGTCACCTTTCAGGAAAATATTCATGAACTTCGCGAAGAGAACACCTCCTGCGGTCGCAATCGCGAAACTGATGGCTCCCAGTACAAATATCTTCAGAGAATCGAAGGTAAGGAAGTACATCGCCTGTGTGCTGGTGCCGACGGCAAACCCAAGTAGAATAACAACAATGTTGTTAAGTGACCCCTGAGCGCTTTTTGCCAACCTGTCTGTAACTCCGCTCTCTTTAAGCAGATTCCCGAAGAACAGCATTCCAAGCAGAGCGATGGCACCCGGCGCGATAAAGGAAGTTATCAGGAAAGCAATGATCGGGAACAGTATCTTCTCCGTTTTTGAAACATGTCGAACAGGCTTCATCTTGCGCCTGCGTTCTTCATCAGTTGTCAGAAGGCGCATTATCGGAGGTTGTATTACAGGCACCAGCCCCATATAGGAATATGCTGCAATCGCTATTGCCCCGAGTAAAGTGGGTGACATCTGGCTCGCGACGAAAATCGCGGTGGGACCGTCTGCGCCTCCAATAATTCCGATCGATGCTGCTTCCTGTAAATTAAAGCCCAGCAGAAGAGACCCAATCAGTGTGATGAATATCCCTATCTGTGCAGCAGCTCCAAGCAGGAGCAATTTAGGGTTGGAGAGAAGAGCGCTGAAATCAGTCATCGCACCTATTCCAAGAAAGATCAATGGAGGAAATAGACCGCTTTTCACACCCATATAGAAAAGACTGAACACTGAGTGCTGGCCGCCAAGAACATCCTGGTAGCCGATTGGCATAAGTTCAGGGTTATATGGAATGTTACCCGCGATGATCCCGAATCCAATGGGAACCAGCAGCAGCGGCTCGTAGTCCTTCTTGATGGCAAGATAAATCATCACAAGGCCAATGACGATCATTACTATGTTCCCGATCTCCGCTCTTCCAAAACCCGTATCGTCGAGATACGCAAGCAGATCAAGTCGCTGACCGTCACCCTGAAGAGCACCTGTAATCCACATAAGGAGCCGTGAAGAAAAGGACATCCGTCAGCTCCCGATTTTCATTATTAAGGCGTTCTCCAGAATGTTATCTCCGTCGGAAACAAGTATTTCCTGAACCGTTCCTGTTATGGGAGATTCGATCTCATTCTCCATTTTCATGGCTTCCATGATAGCAACAGGCTGTCCGCCTGAGACCTTATCTCCTTCTTTGACAAGAAGTTTCAGTATCAATCCAGGAAGCGGAGACAGAACATCTCCTTTTGGCAGAACTGATCCGGGTGCTGAGGTTCTGTTCGGAACTTCAGCAACATTCATGACTTCATGTTTTCTCTTAATGACAGGTGTTTTGGATACTCTTCGCATCGGTGTTTCTACGCTGACCTGATAAGTTTTTCCATCAAGAACAACATCGACCTTATCATCGACTATTCTGCCGATGTCCACTGAATAAGTTGTTCCGTCAATTGTTATCTTGTATTCACGCATCTTCTCGGCTCCTGTTCCACACCGATCCGGTTTTCTGGAGCTGTTCTGCTTTGCCGGCTAATCTCCAGGGAGAGTAAGGTTTTTCGTGAGTTTCCCATGTAAGTTTCATGTTCTCAATCTGATCAAGGAAACAGAAGTGAGCATGAATTGCAGCGGATACCGCGGTGATTTCATGAGCAGATAGGCGTCGGATAGCTTTCCCCCCGGAATTTTCTGACCTTTCTGTCTTATTTCTTAATCCAAAACCATTTTTAACCCATTTCTCCAGAGCAGGCAGAAAAAAGGAGAGGCAGACAAGACCTATAAAGACAGTCAGCATGCCGACAATGGCAATTCCAAACCCTCCATGAATATTTTCAGCGGTCGATTGGCCCTGTACAATTCTCAGTAGAGTCGTCGCTGCATAAATCATAACGGGATATTCCCATGCTTTTTTGGCGGCAGGGTCTGTCGTTTTCCAGCAAGCATTTCCAGAGCTTTGATAACGCGAAATCTTGTATTTGAAGGCATTATCACATCATCAACGTAACCTCTCGAAGCAGCATCGTATGGATTGGCGAATCTGGACCTGTATTGATCAACCAGTTCTTTTTTCCTTTGAACGGGGTCATCCGCTTCTTTTATGTCATGATGAAAGATAATCTCAACGGCTCCATCAGGGCCCATAACTGCTATTTCAGCAGTTGGCCATGCATAATTGATATCCGCGCCGATATGCTTGGAACTCATGACATCGTATGCCCCGCCGTATGCTTTTCTAGTAATAACAGTGATTTTAGGTACTGTCGCTTCCGCATATGCGAATAGAAGTTTTGCGCCGTTTCTGATGATCCCGCCGTACTCCTGTGTAGTACCGGGCATGAAACCGGGTACATCCACAAAAGTCAGCAGCGGAATATTGAACGCGTCACAGAATCGCACAAATCGTGCGGCTTTGATGGAGGCATCATTATCGAGAACCCCTGCAAGGTAGGAAGGCTGATTCGCTATGATTCCAACAGAACGACCGTTCATCCTTGAGAACCCGATAATAATATTCGGGGCGAACATTCTCTGTATCTCAAAGAATTCTTCATTATCTACAACAGCTTCAATTAGTTTTCGCATCTCATATGGCTTGTTCGGATTGTCAGGAATGTATTCGTCCAGCCACATTTCCTGTCTGTCAACAGGGTCATTGCATATCACTCTGATAGGATCTTCCATGTTGTTCTGAGGTATGTAGCTGATCAGCTTCCGAATAAGAAGAAGGGCTTCCTCCTCGTCCTCACAGGCAATACTGCAGACACCGCTGCGCTTACTATGAACCAAGGGTCCTCCGAGCTGCTCCTTGGTTACATCTTCACCAGTTACCGTTTTTACAACATTGGGGCCGGTTACAAACATGTAGCTTATGCCCTTCACCATGATGGTGAAATCCGTAATGGATGGACTGTATACAGCACCTCCGGCGCAGGGGCCAAGAATTGCGGATATCTGCGGTATGACCCCGGAATAGAGAACATTCTTGAGAAATATCTTCCCGTAACCGGCAAGGCTTTCAATACCCTCCTGAATGCGGGCTCCGCCTGAATCGTTCAGTCCTATCAGGGGAGCGCCGTTCATAGCGGCCATGTCCATGATTTTCAGGATCTTCTCTGCGAATGTTTCTGAAAGGCTTCCTCCAAGCACTGTAAAATCATGGGAAAAAATATAAACCTGTCTGCCATCTATTGTTCCATAACCGGTAACCACTCCGTCTCCGGGAATTTTTTTCTTGTCCAGCCCAAAACTTGTGGCTCTGTGCGTGACAAGCATGTCAAATTCCTCAAAACTGTCATGGTCAAGCAGCAGATCGATTCTTTCCCTTGCAGTCATCTTTCCCTGAGCATGCTGCTTCGCAATCCTTTTCTCTCCTCCACCGGCAAAGGCTTCCTCGCGAAGAGCGCGGAGTTTGTCTGCTTTCTCAAGAGAACTCATTATCAGTTTTCCTCTTCCGCTTGTGCATGTTCACACAATTCTGTGAGTACTCTTCCGCTGTCGGAAGGATGTACAAAGGCTATTTTAGAACCTCCGGCTCCAACTCTGGGAGTCGTGTCAATCATTCTGATTCCTTTTTCGATGAATGATTCAATTTCAGCAGCGGCACTGTCAACCGCATATGCGATATGGTGCATTCCCTGGCCTCTCTTCTCGATCGCCTTTGCAATAGGGCTTTCAGGTGATGTCGGTTCAAGAAGCTCTATTCGGGAATCGCCTATAGCAAACATCGCTACCCGAACTTTTTGCGAAGGCACTTCTTCGATTCCGAGAAATTCAAGTTTGAGAATATCTCTGTAGAACGGAATCGAATTTTCAAGACTCTCAACAGCAATTCCGATATGATCAATCCTGCTTACTGCCATTATCCTACTCCTGTGTCCCTTCAAGAAATTCGCTGAACATCTCCCCAATCATATATGGTGTGGTTTCACCGGAGAGTACCGATTCAATTGCTCCATTAATACTGCCATATTTCTCCGAAATGAGCTTTTCCGCCAGCTCAGATCCTTTTTCCCTGATAATCCCGTTCAAAATAAGAGTTGTTCTTCGTTTCAAATTATCCATGCAGTCGATATCAGATGAAAGCAGACTGTCAACGGTTCTGGTCAGGTTATCGATTCCTTCTCCAGTCTTTGCAGAACATCTGATAACAGGTGGCCTTGCGGCCTGATCATCCACGAATTCAAGACTGTTATTAACCGCTGCTTCCAGCTGTTCTATACCGGTTCTGTCGGCTTTATTCAGTACGATTACATCGGCAATTTCCATAATACCGGCCTTCATGGTCTGAACTTCATCACCAAGACCGGGCACAAGTACAAGCAGAGTAATATCCGCAAGAGAAGCTACTTCTACTTCAGCCTGACCAACTCCAACCGTCTCGATCAGTACGGGATCATATGATGCTGCGATTAGTATTTCAAGAGCATCCCTTGTTGCTCCGGAAAGACCTCCAAGATGTCCCCGGCTGCCCATGCTTCTGATAAAAACTCCCGGATCTGAGGCATGGGTCTGCATCCTTACTCTGTCCCCCAGCAGTGCTCCACCGGAAAAAGGTGACGAAGGATCAACTGCTATCACCCCTACATTTCTGTCGAGTTTTCTCCAGTAATCGATGAGCAGGCTCACGAGA
>DAOWAG010000238.1 GCA_030634715.1 Candidatus Aegiribacteria sp.
CAGATCCAGATCATTCAGAGCCGAAGCATGGCGGAGTTAGTTGCTGATTCAATTATGCGTTCTTCATATTCTGACAGTCTTGTAGCACTTCTTTTTGGAGAGATTGATCCCCCTCAGAGTAACCTGAGATCAGCACTCATTGGTATGGTGCGAGGAAGCAGTTCCGTCAGCGTTATGAAGGATACTGATTTCTTCGTGCTATCTGCTACGGGCTATTCCCCTGCAGCCGCTGCAACGATGGCTAATCTGGTAGTACATACTTATTACAGAAGAAATCTGAATGAAGCCCGTGGAGAAAACACCATGGTCAGAGAATTTCTTGCCGAGCAGCTCGCTTTCATGGACGTTGAACTGGCCAGTGATGAAGATTCCCTGACAAGATTCAAGGAAGAACATGGTATTGTCAGTCTGAGTTCGGAAACTGCTCATATCGTCAGCAGCCTCTCCTCATTTGAGACTGCTGCCGCAACCTCTCGAACTGAGCAGGGAGCTCTTCAGGCACAGAGAGATTACTTTGTTGACCAGATTGAGACAGGAAGACTCGAACTTGCAGATGATCTCGCAAGAGTGAACAGCGCTTTCATTGCTCAGCTGGAAAGTGATCTGGCTTCACTTGAGGCATCACGTGCTTCTCTCATGGCCAGGGGCGGTGATGAGGGTGATGCGGTAGTGCAGAATCTTGATAATGAAATAACCGCAAGGAGAACCGCTCTTACGCAAGCTCTTGCTGAAGCTGCATACAGTCAGTTTCCAGACGATCCAGCCGGATCTGTGCAGAGAATCGTATCGGACCTGATTTCAATCGAATCGCAGCTGAGAGCAGAGAGAATAAAAGAATCTGTTCTGCGAAGTGTAATCCATGATCTGGAAGACAGCATCTCAGTGCTGCCCGAAATGGAACTTACTCTTGTTCGTCTTGAGCGAAACAGAACAGTAAGTGAACAGATTTACCTTCTTCTCCGCACGAAATATGAGGAAGTGAGAATTGCTGAAGCCGGTCAGATGGGAAACGTGACAATTGTAGATACAGCTCTGCCGGGAGGTATGATCAAACCGAACAGCAGACGTAATCTGATGCTGGGGATTTTTGCTGGACTTGCAGCAGGCATAGGTTTCATTTTTCTGAAGGAGCAGCTTGATTCCACTGTAAAAAGTCCCGAGGACATCGAGAACCTTGATATTCCAGTTGTTGGTGTAATACCAAAGATACCCCGAGCTGATACTATTGTCCGGAGCGGAAAACAGGGGTTGATAATGATGACATCCCCAAGGCAGGCTGGAAGCGAAGCTTACAGGGATCTAAGAACAAGTCTCCGGTTCAGCGGAGCAGACAGGGAAGTCCGCTCTCTTCTTGTGACAAGCGCTGGTCCTAGAGAGGGAAAATCAACGACTGCGGGGAATCTGGCAATCGCTATAGCGCAAACCGGCTCAAAGGTTCTTCTGATCGATACAGATCTCAGGCGCCCGGTGATTCATAATATCTTCGATCTTCCAAGGGAACCCGGGATTTCCGAAGTTATTGCCGGAATCACATCTGTTGAGGATGCGGTGAAGGAAACATCGATTGATAACCTCTCCGTTCTCACATGTGGTTTCATTCCGCACAATCCTTCCGAACTTCTCGGAAGCATGAAATGCAGAAGACTGCTTGCTGAGCTTAAGAATTCCTTTGACATGATCATTCTTGACAGTCCTCCAGTTGCGGTAGTCACGGATGCAATACTGATAAGTACAGAAGTTGATGGTACCCTCATGGTTGTTGGCGCTAAGGCAATTGACCGTAAGGTTCTGGAGTCTGCCTGGATGAAACTGAAACGCACATCAGCATATATCGCAGGTGCTGTGCTGAACGGTTTCGATCCTGTGAAGATGTACACTTCCTATACTTACTACACATACAGATACCATTACTACTATGACAGCGAAAGTAAGAAGAAAACAAAGCGTCGAATTGGAAACCTTTCAAGGAAGAAGCACGAAGACAACTGAATAATCTGTTATTGATTATCTGAGTGTTACCCCACAAATTAGCCGTTTCATAGTCCGCCAATATCATGATACTGATTTTTCTCTTAAGAGAGATTTGCATCTCCAGTCATTTCAATTCTACAATTTGACCCCGTAACACTATGTCACTCAATACAATGCAACGATAATGCGAAAACACTCATCAATGTGAGTGGGATACTATCCCATAGGATGGGTTGACAGTGGGGTATTGTGGGATAGAATTGAGCTGGAGGATACCGCATGAGCGAATACACGGGGAAACATATACACACTCTTGATGACAAGGGCAGGGTAAGCGTTCCGGCTCAGTTCCGCAGGCAATTACCCAAGGAAGGTCTTTACATCGGGAAGGGTATGGAAGGAAGTCTGATCCTATATCCGCCAGAGAAATGGCAGAAGGTCAGGGAGGGACTTGCGTCCCTTTCCAGAAACATTAAAAAGCATAGAGATATCATACGTGAATTCTCACAGTATATCCGACCTGTTTATATCGACGGCCAGGGAAGAATAACAATTCCATCCGATCTTATTGATATCGCTTCCATAACTCACGAAGTGGTTTTCCTGGGCCTGCTCGATTCGATTGAAATCTGGTCTGCCCAACGCTATGCTGGACGGGAAAAGGAGCAAGTATCCTCTCTTGAAGAAGCAGTTGAGGAAATTGAGATAGATATTTACTGAGTTGGAATCACTCCCTTGAACCAGGAGGTCGGTTTCAATGCGCGCAGAGAGGCCTGCCAAAAGCCACCTGTACAGCTCCGGTCATATCCGCAAGGATGAGACAGGAATGCATGTTCCGGTTTTACTCGATAGTGTAGTCAGTTTTTTCTCCGGCGGGATAACAGAAGGATTACTTGTGGATGGAACGGCTGGCGCAGGCGGTCACCTTGCTGCTATCGCAGAAGTATTACCGAAAATGAGTCTGCTTGGGGTGGATCGCGATCCCGTGGCGATATCAATACTCAGAAGCAGGTTCAATCAGGATTCAGGC
>DAOWAG010000082.1 GCA_030634715.1 Candidatus Aegiribacteria sp.
ATACAGTCATTCTGGAGAGGGGATTACCTCTGTAAGTAAGAAATAACACTGCTGTTGATCTGCCATGTGCAAGCAATGGCCTTGCTGTATCAATATACTTTGAAATCCATCTGACAGCTGGCCCTCCTATTGGCACTATTCTTTCCTTGGAACCTTTGCCAATCGGTCTAACAAGTGCTTCTTCAAGGAGAATTCTTCCGACTGTGATTCCTGTGAGTTCACTCTCCCTGAGACCAGCTCCATATGAAAGTTCCAACAGAGCTCTATTGCGGACTGAGAGCGGTGAATCCCCCGACCAGACTTCGATTAGAGAAGTGATCGTTTCAAGACTCAGAGCATGAGGAAGGAGAATTGGCTGTTTCGGTGATCGCAGTAATTCAGCCGGATTATCATCTCTCAATCCTGAGATCTGCAGATATCTGAAAAAACCTCTGATTGATGACAGCTTGCGTCTGACGCTCCGCGCAGAAGATCCCGTTGAAGAAAGGAACGCTATATACTCAGCTAAATTAGCAGTTACGGCCTGGGAAAGTCCTGTTCCATTGATCTGGAGCCAGGTATCAGCCTGTTCCAGGTCTATACTGTATGCGGATACAGTACTGGATGCAAGTTTTTTTTCCAGAGCGGCGTATTCAATGTATGACTCAACAGATTCATCCATTTGAAGTCAGCCACGCCCGAAAATCACTACATGAATTCCCCGAAGATGTGCTTTGAACTGATATTTTACGCATAAGGGAGATGGTTACCCCTCGCTCTTCCAGTTTATGGGCTATCTCCACGGCTTTCTTATCATTCTCATAACTTCCAAGATGAGATGGAGATTGCTCCAGCATTTTCCGGGACTTGTCCATAGAAAGCCCAAGCACTTCACTCAGCGCGTTCGCAACATCTTTTTCACTTCTCTCCGCGGGTGAGTACAGAAATAGCTTGAAAGGCAAATTCGGATCTCCGGCAGAACTATTTACGCCCCGATCCTTTGAGAATAGATCGGAATTCGTGCTGTTTGAGGGTAACGATGCTTTATTGGACTGAACAGACACTTGAATACCAAGGGAATCATCTTTCATACTCTCAATGAAAGGTGGAGCTTCATTTCCACTATGAACATTATTATCACTGTTCGAATCACCAATAAACGGTGGGAGCAGCATATTCTCGGAGATGCTGCTGGCTGGAGGGAATGGAATAACTATAGACGGAACATTACTCATTGCAGGATCTGATTCATCTTTACGACCGATTACGTCAGGTATTACTTCAAAAAGGGATGCAGGTGAATCAAAGACTATTGTTGGGGGAACACTTTCATCGCTGCTTTTCAGAACGGGGGGCACAGACTTGAAAAAACCGTCTCGCAAAGATGGTGAAGGCTGACCGGGCAGGAATTTCAATGGAGGACTTCTCATTACTCTGCCATAGGCAGTGTCAATTTCATCGAGGGGTGGAGGATCGGTGGTAAATCCCGCTGGAAGTTCGGTAATTGGAGGAGAGGGAGATTCCTTCTCAGGTTCAGTCTTCTCTGTCTGTTCAGTTATTTCAACGGAAGATGGAACAGGTTCCTCGATTTCGCGCAAATGGTGATCTTCTGCAGGTTGCTGGAATACAGCAGTAGACCGGGTTCTGAGCTGGACCCTATTTCTGGTGACGGGTTCCGGGTCGATTCGCACAATGCCACCAGCCTCAATAATTTTTTTCCTTATCTGCCTGGCAGTATCACCGTCAACCCCGGAAGCAAGCGCAAAAGGCATTCTGGAAAGCCAGATGACAATCTGTTCATTTGAGAGGCCCGTAAGTTTTTGCAGTCTCCGACGAAGTCTTGTTCTGTAGCCCGGTCTGAAATCTACGAGAAGTACCCGGAAAGAAGGTTCTGAAGTGGATGATGGTTCCTTGTCCGGTAATACTCTGCATTTTAAGGTGGTGTCTCTACCCAGCTGATCAGCAAGCTTCTGCGCTTCGCTCTCTGAAAGATTGCTGCCTGTGGCCAGATTTCCCTCTTCAAGTAATAGAAGAATCTCATCATGGAGAAGAGAGGTCATCTCTGCAATGAGTCGAACCGTTTCTCGTGAGGGTTTAGTGCCCCCTACAACTACTTTCCATTTCATGAAGATTCCGTACTATAGTTGTTCTCTCACCAGCTCGATTCTGTCACCAATATCAACCATATCAGAGGATGATGAGAAAATCATTGCGGCTGAATTCTCAGATGTTGTGGACAGAATAATCAGCTTGGATACCGGAATATTCGGGGTTATAACGGTGCCGCCTGATGGACTGTCAAAAAGCTGTCCATACTTGTACATATAGAAAACATCACCTGATTGAAGATCATCCTCTGAACCCCTGTCAAGGAAGACTATATCAAAGGCATATCCTCTCTCGGTATCAGGATCCTGGAACGCGATTATCCATGCATCCATACCACTGACCACATTGCTGCTTGACACTTCAACAGGTGCAGTCGAGGTATACGGAACGAGATAATCTCCCACAACAATAGGAAGGTAAGCATGCTCAACAAGGGCAACACTTGCTGTTGGAGAGGTTCTATTTATTCTGCAGACTCCGGCAACCCTGAAAACTTTACCAATTTTTTCGCCTGTTTCAGGATGACTAATCTCTTCCCCAATATTGTAGATCTTGTATACACGTCCGACCTCAACACCCTGGTTCTGCCCGATATCCAGAGCGATCTCGTCTCCCAGTATGGCAATATCACTGGCGAATTCATCCACAGCATCGATATCGGTCTTTACAACATAACAGACTGGTGCTGGTGGATTATAAGTAACCATCCCCGTAGTCTCCAGTAAGAGTCTGCTGAGGAGTGGTCTGCTGCCGGCTGTTGATGTTGAGTAGATTCCAAATGAGGTGTCGTCAATGGAAGAGGTACTGACAGAAGTACTGTAGATATCCGGAATAATCAGTTCAGAACCGGGTTGAAGGAACTCAACTCCTTCAAGTGATTCGTTAGCTTCAAGAATATCTTCCCAGTGAAAAGGTGTGTCGTAATAGCGTATAGAAAGATCCCAGAGTGTATCCCCGTAGTTGACATGGTGCATTCTGTCCGCCATCGCAGTCGAGAACACAGCAGCCAATAATACAATAAATAGAGACAGAGTAACAGTTAAGGTTCTCATTTCAACCTAACCTCCCACAAAAATCTTGGTTCCAAGCAACACGAATTTCATAACTTCATAATATTCTAAGTTCGTAGTTCACTCAAGTCAAATCAGTCTTTAACTGACGTTATCTTTTCGCAAGATAGATAACTGCATTCCCTGAAACAGCACCGATGGTCTTCAACACAGTCACACAATAGATCCCGCCGCATCCCGAAGTTGATTCTCTATCAGGAATGTTAACAGCCAGCAGCAACTCTCCGGAACCAGGAGAAGTGCCTGTCCAGGCACTACCAGCAGCGACAGGTTCAGATTCCCCGACCATCATTATCAATTGACCATTCGTCGCTCCAGGCATGAGTGCGGAAGCTGTAGCATACAATTCAATCCCGGATGGCCCGCAGTTACCTGTCTCCAAAGTAACATTGCCTGACGCGCTAAGAGAGAGAATATCATCGTCGGTAAAATGCATGCCAGTTCTTACCCATCCGTCTTTGGCCGGAACATCGATTCTGATTGAAGCCTCATTATTACCCGCACTCCATATAATGCTTTGCACATCACCAATGGGGAAGTTTCTCTCCCCTGTGTCTGTGATAATCGAGAGAATACCGTCAGTATAAGAAACACGACCTCTGTACGTTTCCGCGTTATCTCTCAGAAAAATTCTGGCTTCATCCCGGTTAACGGTGACAGTTGAGGATTCGAAAACAACATTACGTCCACTGATGCTTTCCAGTTTACCACTGACAGCCTGACCTTCAGACGTAATCATACGGTCCGCGGCTCTTTTGCATCCAGGCACCAGAAACAGTACCGCAATAAGCAGGATTGAGATAGAAATGTTCCTTATCATCTATCAACCTCTTTCAGTCCGGGAATGAAGCTGGGTATAGCATCCTGAACATCTTTCACCAGCTCAAACTTCATTATCGAGCGGATATTCTCGGGAATTTCATCCAGGTTTCGACCGTTCTCCTCCGGAATAAATACTTTGTTTATCCCGGCAGCAAGCGCACCAAGGATTTTTTCCTTGATACCACCGACGGGCATTACTTTTCCCTGAAGGCTTATTTCACCGGTTACAGCCATATTAGAAACAACGGGTTTTCGAGTCAGTGCAGATAACATTGATATTGTAATTGCCACTCCTGCTGAAGGTCCATCTTTTGGAGTCGCGCCGGCCGGGACATGCAGATGGATATTAACCTTCTCAAAATCAAGATTAATCCCATACTCAATTGAATGTGTTCGTATCCAGGATAGAGCGGCTCGAGCTGATTCCTTCATCACCTGTCCTAACTGTCCTGTCAGTAACAGTTCTCCCTTGCCTTCCATTATTATGGTTTCGATGAGGAGGACTTCTCCTCCGGCAGGAGTCCAGGCAAGTCCAGTGGCAACACCAATACAAGGTTTATCCGCGATTCTTTCGCGAGTGAATTTCTTGGGACCAAGAAACTCATGCAACCGTGAAGGACTGACTATAACAAGATCAACTATACCCTCAGCAAGTCTCATTGCGGTTTTTCTGCAAATCTTGCCTATGGTCCGTTCAAGTTCTCTTACGCCAGCCTCACGAGTGTAGCAGGCTATGATCTGCCCGATGCCGTTCTTCCGGAATCTGAGTGTCTTACCGGTAAGCCCTGCATTAGTCATCTGTCTCTGTACAAGATACCTTCGTGCTATCTCCAGTTTCTCATCCTCTGTATATCCAGGGATTCGGATGATCTCCATCCTGTCTTTCAATGGTGAAGGTATTGTATCGAGCCGATTCGCGGTAGTGATGAATTGCACTCCACTTAGATCGAAAGGAACATTCATATAGTTATCTCTGAAGGAGTAGTTCTGCTCGGGATCAAGTACTTCCAGCAGAGCAGAAGTGGGATCACCTCTGAAGTCACTGCCTATCTTATCAACTTCATCAAGCATGAAAACCGGATTATTGCTTCCAGCCTCCTTCAAACCCTGGATAATCTTGCCTGGCATCGCTCCAATATAGGTTCTTCTGTGTCCTCTTATCTCTGCTTCATCGTGAACTCCACCAAGTGAAAGACGAACGAATTCACGCCCGAGAGATCTCGCAATACTTCTTCCCATGGATGTCTTACCCACTCCGGGAGGCCCAACAAAGCATAGGATGGGAGCTTTACCATCCGGGTTCAGTTTACGAACTGCCAGAAACTCAAGTATCCGCTCCTTCACATCCTTCAGATCGTAATGATCTTTCTCCAGGACTGATCTTGCTCTGGCAATATCCAGCTTATCTTTTGTGCTTTCCATCCAGGGCAGGCTGAGAATCCATTCGATATAATTTCGGATAACAGCAACTTCAGGAATACCGGGGTGCATTCTTGTAAGTCTATCGAGTTCTTCATCAGCAGCTTTTCTGACCTGATCGGGAAGCTTCTTCTTTAAGATTCTCTCCTTGAGTTCCTCTGCTTCCGGGTTCTCGCTGTCTCCTCCGAGTTCTTTCTGGATAGCTTTAAGCTGCTCCTTGAGAATGTACTCCTTCTGATCCTTCTCAATCTCGCTCCTGACCTGTCCCTGAATTTTATTGCGAAGTTTGAGTATCCTGATTTCTTTTTCCATTATTGCGGATAATTGCCAGAGACGCTCGAGAATATTATCAGCCTCAAGAATCTTCTGTTTATCTTCTATGTTGGCCTCAATCCTGCTGGCTGCCAGAAAACTGAGTCTCTCAGGATCGTCAGACAGATCCATGAACTGTGCGTCATCAGGAATGCTTCTGGTAAGATCAAAAATCTGTCTTAATTGCAGCACAACAGTATTCTGCCAGGCATCGATTTCGATATCACTCTCGGGATATACCGTTTCAAGCTTTTCTACCCTTGCTAACAGATATGGAGCGTTTGAATCAACAAATTCAAGTATTCGAAATCTGACAAGCCCTCTCAGGTGCAGCCTGATAATATCCCCCGGAAACCGATAGAGCCTGTCAATACCGGTTACTGTACCTGTCTCGTACAGATCAGCTGGTTCAATTTTTCGACCATCGGCTTTCCTGACGCAAACCAGACCGATCATCTTGTCTCCCCTGACAGCGTCATCAACAAGCTCCACTGCTCCGGGACTGGTTATTGTGCGGGGAATTATAGTATACGGATACACAACTCCA
>DAOWAG010000173.1 GCA_030634715.1 Candidatus Aegiribacteria sp.
CGGAGAAAGCATATATCATCTTCGAAGTTGGGTGGCAGTAATCGCAGCACTGCTTGTATCACTGTTTGCGGCTCTCTTCCTGTCAGCTGTCAAAAAGATCCCTCTTGGAGCATCTTTAGCGGTGCTTCCAACTCTATTACTCCTGGTCATATCATTTCTACTCTTCCGCAGAGGAATCTGGATTGACACCGTCTGGCCGGTATCTTCCGGAATTCTGACTATTCTTGCTGGAGGTATATTCCTTTTCAGCTCAGAAAATCGAAGGAAGCAGGAGATCAGAACAGCTTTTTCCCAGTACCTGTCCCCAGATGTTGTCGCCCAGGTGACTGAACATCCGGAAACCCTTGTACTCGGCGGGGACAGAAGAGTAATGACAACCTTTTTCTCGGATATAAGAGGGTTTACAGGTATTTCTGAAAAGCTATCTCCGGAAGACCTGGTTTCCCTTCTTAATCGATACTTAACCGCAATGACCGATATTATCCTTGAAACGGGTGGAACCGTCGACAAATTCGAAGGTGACGCGATTATGGCTTTCTGGGGAGCTCCCATACGGCTTGACGATCATGCTGAAAGAGCGTGTTCCGCCGCCCTCCAGTGTCATAAAGAACAGATTGATATGAATCTCCGGCTGACCGCCGAGGGGTATCCTGATGAACTGATAACAAGAATTGGTTTGAGTACTGGTGAAATGGTTGTTGGAAATATGGGCTCCTCCAAGCGTTTTGATTACACCGTAATGGGAACCACGGTCAACCTGGGATCCCGCCTTGAAGGTGCGAACAAGGTCTATGGAACTTCCATCATGGTTCCGGAGGAAACCTATATTCAATCATCAGATAACTTCATTTTCCGGGAGCTCGATACAATTCGCGTTGTAGGCCAGCGGAAAGCGGTAAATGTATTTGAACTGATCTGTGCGCGAGATGATCTGACACATTCGCAGAAGAATGTTCTCGAATGCTATTCAGAAGCGCTGGAACTCTACAGAGCCGGCAGATTCAAAGAAGCAGAAGAGAAATTCTCGATAATTGATGATGCGCCATCCATCATGATGGCTGAGAGATGCGGATATCTGACAGCAGAACACGGAGATAATGGTAAAGACTGGGACGGCATTTTCAATCTGTCATCGAAGTAAACCCGCAGATGTCACCAGATATAGGTTATACCCGCTCCGGCAGTCATGTTATTGTAGTCTTTTTCAATGGTGCTGCTGAACATTGTGTATTCACCCCTGAGATTGGCGACAAGTTCATCGGAGATGGGAACTCCTCCACCTATGATGAGTCCGATTTTTCTCTCTCCGGCACCTGTTGCGTAATTCCCGCCGAGTGTAACGGACAGATTGTATGAGGGATACCAGGTTCCACGCAGGTCGGTGAGATATTTCCAGTTTGTCTCAGCCCCCGACCGGGTTCTTCTGCATGAAAAACATCCTGAAAATGTAACTGGAGAAGGCAGGGATACAGTCTCTCGAAGGACGAAATTGGTCGAGCTGTAATTACCACTCCCGCTGCCAGCAGAGTTGTCATGCAATGCAACAGAGAGCATGGAAGTAAAATCTATCCCGGATATACCTCTTGTGTAGCTGGCTGAAACAGATAACAGCGATGTTTCTGTCCAGCTTGAAGCGCTGTCTTCCATTACTGTACTCGATGGAGCATAACTTATTGTCACTCTTGGATATCCCCGGAACGCACATCCGCTGCGAATCCCTATCGCGTTGCCTGTATTTGTGAAGGATTTTGTTGAAAGCAGGTTATCATTGTTTCGTCTGTACCATAACCCGGCAAATAACTGTCTGTTCATGAAATATCTGTCAGCTCTAGCTTCAAATACGATTTCATCATTCCTCAGAAACGGAGCACCCATACTCTGAAAACCAGGGTCGATTCGCCTGAACGATACGCGAATGATATTGTCAGAAAACTGGAATGATGATGCGAGGTCAAGTGCCCATCCGAAAGCTGAACTGATATTCGCACCGGAATACTCCAGAAGCCAGTTTGGAATCATGTTCGACTCTATCCCTGGGCTCCTGACATCTCTTGTGAACATTGATCCGGCAACTTCACCTTCAAGTCGAAATTTACCGTTGAGAAGAACAGATCCAAAATCCACCGAGCCAACCCAGTTCTCAGCAGGTGTTATTCTGAAAGTGCTGTCTTCCGAGATCGATCCGTCTTTATCCAGACCGCGAAGAAAACAGAGATGAATATGGCTGTCTGATGGTGAACCAACTCCGGTCATGATAGCATAGATGTCCCGTTTATATGTACCTGGATCGTCATCTTGCGGCTCAATCGCCCGATTGGCTCTTCCAACCGCTGCAGTCAGATAAAACGCACCTGGCTCCAACTCGATATTAAACCCGGAAATAGTAGCACCATTGAGCGTGAACGGCGTGAAATATTGCGTTGTTGTACCTAGACCAATTGATGAAATCCAGGACAGTATTGAATTGTCTCCCGATCCTGATGATGGCGCGGAAGAGATGTAGACCCTGTTCAGATTCTGTCTCTGAGCACTTTCCTCGGATGACAGAAACAGATCTGCCGCGATCGGGATACCCTGAATCCTGAGTAAGGGATTCAGGCGCCATCTCCAGTATTCAGATGGAATCTCCGACCACTCTTTTTCTTCACTGCATATCTGTCCAAAGAATGAAGAACTTCCGGAGAACTCAATACCTTCCGCAGATAAAAGTACTGTAAGAAGGAATATGAGAAATATGTGGAGTTTCATAGTTCTTCTCCCCCGGCCGGAATATGGCCATTATTCTGATTATTAAGGCAGAATTTAGGCCATCCTGCTGCCATAGGTCCCGCAGCAGGGCCAGTAACAGCGTATATCATCTTATCAATGCTTCCAAAGTAAATCGTTCCATCAATTCCGATGACCGGACTTGATCTGACAGCACCGCCAGTTTCAAATTCCCAGATTCTGAAACCCGCTGGCGAGAAACTGTGCAGATTCCCATCATCAGCACCAAAGAAAAGTGTTCCGGAAGCATTCAGAGCGGGAGTCGAGCAAATCGCTCCGCCAGCGCCGTGCATGACACCAATTCTGCTTCCGCTATCCCCTTCGAGCACAAAAATATTTCCTCTTGCGGTCCCGACATATATGGCACCGTTTCCAGAAACGACTGGACCTGAGAGCACTTCGGAAGGCAGGGCGTATTTCCATTGCTGAACTCCGGCCATATCAAAGCAGCAAACATATCTGCCATACGAGGCATAGATGAATTCACCAAACAAAACGGGTCCGCCACTTAAGGGATCATCTGCCTTGAAAGTCCATTGTTGAATAACATCAGTTTCATATTCTATGGCATATATCTTCTCGTCTCCTCCAGCGAAGAGAATCAATCCAGTCGAATCAACTACTGCTGGAAGCGAAAGCTCCGCACCGGTGACAACAGTGTCAATTACGCAGCCGCCTTTAGTATCAAACACGTAGAAGTTTCCATCCACGGCGCCTGCAAACATTCGTCCACCTGGAACAATCACCGGGCTGGCTTCAATTAGCCCCGTATCCCTGTTCTCCCAGAGCAGAGATCCAACCGGGTCCAGACAGCAGACCCCGAATTCCCCTGTAGAATAGATGTTCAAATATGGTCCTATAACAACAGAATAAACCGCACCACCCGCAGGATATCTCCAGAGTTCAGAACCATCAGGATCAATCGAGTAAATGAAACCATCAGAACTTCCGCATATGATGCTGCCGTCCAGGGCCAGGGCAGGACTGCATAACACTTCTCCACCTGTTTCAAACCTCCAGAGTTCAGTCCCGCCGGATTCATCAGTCAGAGAACCGGATGTAAATGTCCAGA
>DAOWAG010000267.1 GCA_030634715.1 Candidatus Aegiribacteria sp.
GGCCTGAACAGGGCAATGGTTGTAGCAGGACCAGCACCCATGGCACTTCTCATGGTCAAAGACGGGTTTCGGGTTGAGCTGAATCGCACCATAAGGGCAGACCTTCATGCAAATTCCGCATTCAGTACACTTCAGCTCATCAACCTTCTGTATGCCGAAGTCTTTTTTCGCCTGAGTTCGCCGCATTCTGGGGAGCAAGGAATTCAGCAGCCCAATTCTTACCGGTACTATCTCCGGAGTTGTTCCAGCCTGAATTGCACTAACCTGCTCATTCATAAGAGTAACAAAGTCCTTGAACTTTGTCTGCTCTTTTGGGCTTGGTGCATGATCGAAGGCCATTTTCCGCTTTCTCATTGGTGGATAGTTCTCAGGGGTATGCAGTGAATGCCCTGACATAACCGTAAATCCCTTTGATGCAGCAAGTCCGGCAAGAGCCTTAAGCGTCACACCGGACATGAATCCGTATGTGTTCAGCACAAATGCGTACTTGCCTGATTGGGGCGCCATCTGCTCAAAGAATGTGTACATAAGATGCGGAGCACTCAGAAAATCGGTAAAGGTGGCAAATCCTGCAACATCGTACTTTGAAAAATCAGGCATCCCGTCCTTGGCGACGTCATGCAACTCAAATTCAGCACCGTGTACCTGTTTTTTCAGGGATTCACAGATCAGCTTTGTGTTTCCTGAACCGGAGTAGTAACAGATGATTCCTCTCATTTGTATTCTCTCTTTTCCTTGATAGGTTAATTCAAATACCAGATGCGAATGAATATTCGTTCCAGTATTGTTATAAAAAATCTAGTTCTTTATAGCATCCCAGGCCATTAGCACAATAGCATTGATATCTTCCTGGCTCATTTCAGGTTGATCCATAACGCTTGCTGTAATCGCACCTTTAACAAATGTTAACAATTGCATAGTGTTCTGGTTTTTAATAATTCCTTCCTTTTTCCCCTTCTCATAAATGTCAATAAGTGGGGAGAATAATTCCATTGTATCTTTCTTGATTTGTTCTGATACAATGGGTGATTGGCAGAATAATTCAATGTATTTTAACTCAGCAGGATGATCAAGCGCGAATTCAAGAGCTCTCTGCCAGGTGTCGATGATCTGGTGTTTTATCGACTTATCAGAATCCAGTACTTCCAATATATAGCTGCTATACATTACCTTTAACTCAAGATATAGCTTGTTGATTAGTATCTCTTTAGATGGGAAATAGTTGTACATCGTCCCTATTCCACATTCTGCTTCCCTGGCTATCCATTTCATGGATGTTGCCTGTTCGCCATGGTCTACAAACAGATGTAAAGCCGCATTCAGGATACTATCTCTTTTTTTCATTCCCGAATATATCAAATTGGAACGTAAGTTCCAAATACTATTTCATTTTAGAACATCCATCGCTACAAATATGTATCTTTTCCCAGTAATGCAGACTTCTTGAGCTGAGCGTGACCTGTTACTGTATTGGATAACCGATGGGTTGTGACAGTAGAATTTTCGAATTCTCAGGTAGATCCATCTTCTCTGTCAGAACCTGATAATCGATCCATGCCAGCACTACTGTAACCAATCCCTCAGATGAACAGAACAGGTAGACATTCTGGCTTATGAAACCAAGATCCACAGCTTCGTAGAACGCGATCTGCTCTTCAATCCCATCCGGCATTCTATCATAATTAACTACATAGATCAGGTTAACTGGAGCTGTCTGCGTGAAATCCTGAGACCCCGTATATTCCCTGATATCTTCCGAATGTATCTGATAGAGACAGTGTTCGACGGGTTCGAAAAGGAAAAGCCCGTCAGATGTAGCCATGTATATATCGATCTCCCTCATATCGTAAGCAGAGGGAGCTGTCCTTCCTCCCGTTTCAGGTCTATTCACGCCAAAGGCGGCCCAGAGCAGATTTGAAATTGTCTGAAGGTGTAATTCTTCTGAATTGAATTCCCTGGTCGTATGTCTGTCATTCAGGACTTCCATCAAGGGTCTTCCACCGGTAATTTGCGGTGAGGGTAACTCAATCTTCTCAAATTCAGCTTGTGCGTAAACACTGGACGCAACTACTATCAAAGCCAGAACGATGAAGTATCTCAACATGCACTCCTTAAAAGTCGTGGGATAAGAACATAATTCCGATAAGATAAGTATGATTAAGAATATATTGGAAAACTGCAAGGGAGCACGAACAAAAGCTTTCCTGCCTGCATGGCCTGAATTTGACGCATCCTGGTATTACATGGCACATGCTGTATGATGGAACAGCTAATAATCATGACTGGCCTTCATCGGTGGGTGATAGAGAGAAAAACAGATATAATTTGAGTAAGTTGTTATAGATAAATCAGAAAAGCAATTATGCTGAACTGACCTGTAACCGGGAGAAAGTATGAACAGGGAGAGTAGAGCCGTAGTTCTTCTCAGTGGAGGTCTTGATTCCGCGACGACTCTGGCTGTTGCAAGAGCTGAGGGTTTTAGAATATACGCCCTTTCTTTCAGTTATGGTCAGAAGCACTCACCGGAACTCAGAGCCGCCGCGGACATTGCAGGAATGCTTGGAACGGAAGATCATATAACAGTGACTCTTGATCCCCGCCTTTTTATAGGATCCGAGCTAACCGGTACCGAGATGATGCCGGTAAACAGAGCACACACGAGAAC
>DAOWAG010000004.1 GCA_030634715.1 Candidatus Aegiribacteria sp.
CTCACCGGTGGTTTGAGACAGGGTATGGGTTATATAGGATGTTCCACAATAGCTGAGCTACCCGCTAGAGCACGTTTTGTTAAAATTACTTCAGCAGGACTAAGGGAAAGTCATGCGCATGATGTGATGATTACAAAGGAATCACCAAACTACACAATGGATGGAAATGCTTACTAGACTCCTCTCCTCCGTTGCAGAGGGCGGGAAAATTCTTATTGACGAAGAGGATTATCTCCTGGCCCGCATTAAGATCCACGATAAGGTTATGCTTGCAGAGGTGAGCAGAGGCTCCACCGGTGGACTGCCTCCGGGGGAATGTCCTGACATAGAGGGAGTTATTCTTCCCGATTCAGAGATACATCCTTCCGATGACAGCGATGCAAAAATACTCCTGTTTTCTGTGCCGGATAATGCTATCCTCCTTATGGAGCAGATTATGCGAAATGGAGGAGTATCAGAGACAGAGGCTGTTTCGACAGGAATGAAAGTTCTTGAGATACTCCGAAAGATTCATGACGAAGGTCACAGAATCGGTTATCTAGGCCCTGAAAACGTTATGATAACAGATAATGGAGAGTATTTCATTCTCGGCGGCGCAAGAGGTATACCTGACACCCCCTTTTCCCCTCCTGAAGCTGTGGGAAAGAATCCGGATGATCCGCGAAGTGATGTCTTTGCACTGGGTCTGTTGATATTCAGGATATTAGCAGGGAGCGACAATCGAGATGTGCAGATAAATGCCTGGAATATGCTTTCCCGTAAGATGCTTGCACTTCTTGAGAACATGGTGTCCCCGGAAGTGAATGAAAGGTTTCCGAACCTCACTATTCTCTCAAATGAGCTTCGCAATCTGAGATCAGACCTGCAGGTAGATCTGCTCGATGAACACCGGGAGAACCGGAAGCGGATACTACATAAGAAAGCCTTCTGGATTCCTGTTGTACTGGTTGCCGCTGTTATTATCTGTCTCCTCATATTCGGTGTACCCGGTGATATTAAATCAGTTCCGGATGATGTAATCCCTGTCGATTCCACAGCTTTGATGTTGGAAACATCACTGCTGCCCGATTCCGATCTGGTGGAAATTCCTGCAGAGAACGTTATTTCTACTCAGGAGCGCGATCCGATACTCTGGATTACTAATGGAGCCGGTCGACCGGGACTGGCGAGTGATTTTCGAGAAGGACCAGCATCAGAAATGTCAGGGGTTTACACTTGTACCGGAAGTCCGCGCAGAAGCTCAATCCTTCTCCTGAGAAGGAGTGATCCACGCATACCGATATCACAGCAGGGTAGGAATTATGAGCTTGCATCGGAGCTGGCTTCAAGTAATCCTGCATTGGTGATAAAACCTATTGATATTAATATCCTGCTGGGAAATGATCTTGTAAATGATGTCTTACCAACGGGCGTAACAATATCACCCATAGCTCCGGCAGGCACTCTTTTTGTGGATATTGCAAATCATGGTGTTGAAGGAGTATTTGATGGAGCCGGTGCTGCAACATGGACTAGATCCGTTCTTAACGGAAGAAGCATTCTGATCGATGGAGAGGAATGGTTCATTGAAGTAATTGATTTCCGAAATGGTGACATGTTAAATGCTGAGCTTGGAATTGAATCTGAACTGGATTCCACACTATTCTTCTATAACAGAGATATTCCGGTCTGCAGGTCCGCCGAAGCGATTATAAGATATATGATCCTTGAGGACTCGACTGTAAATGAATTATCTGAATACTCATTCCCCATTCCAGACATCTGGGTTCTTCTCGGATCCGAATAATTTTCATTATTCGCTTTTTCATATTGACTTTTTCATTAAATATAAGATATTATTATGTGGGTAATTCTATGTTGCAGGAGGTTTGATGAAATTTTCAGTTGATGCAAGAGTTGTTGATCCGATTCATGGAGCGGGTATTATTACAGAGATATCCGAACAGAATATCTCTGGAGAAATGCACGAGTGTGTTGTTATTGAAATCGTTGTCGGAAAGAAAAGAGTGCTTGTGCCGACTGAGAGCCTGGATGATGCGGAGCTGAGACCTATTGTATCGAAGGCGGAACTTGACGACGCTCTTGAGGAATTATCAAGAGAGCCTGATGAACTCCCGAAAGATTGGCGCAGAAGAATTGAGAGATTGAAGGAAAGGGTTCACTCCGGCGAACCCATAGAAGTAGCGAAGGCTATCAGAGATATTATTTCACGATCAATTCTGAATAAAATGAATCCCTCTGAAAAGCGCGTACTCAATGAGGCTGTTAACGTATTTGCAGGTGAAGTTGCCCTGGTGAAAAATATCGAAAGCGATTCTGCTAAGGAAATCATCCGGAAGCATGCTAGAAGTGGTGTTCAGAAAAACATAGAAGCCATGAAAAACAGGGAAAGTGTTGATAACGAATCATCCAGTAAAGAAGCAACACCGAAGGAATCGGGCAAGAGCAAACCGAAGACTACTCAGAAAAACACTAAACTAAAAGCAGCCGGGAAAACAACCGGAAAGAAAACCTAGCCTTATCTCATTACAGGATAATATCAGTCAGAATGCATAGAACCGGAGAGGCAACTCAACTTGAGAGGGTTCTTCTTGCTCGATTGTATACAGATAGCGAGTCCGAGGATATTGGTACTGCTCAGGAAATGATATCTCTGGTTAATTCCGCTGGTGGTACAGTTGTAGAGGAAATATCACAGAAGAGAAAATCTCCCGATCCGAAGCTGTTCTTTGGTAAGGGCAAAGCAGCAGAACTCAAAGATGTATCTGAGCGTGAGGGCATCTCTACCATTGTGTTCGATCACAATCTTACTCCAGGTCAAGTATCTCGACTTGAGGAAACAACCAATTGCAAAGTTATTGATCGCACAGAATTGATACTCGCTATCTTTGCGGGGCAGGCTCGGTCAAAGGAAGCCAAACTTCAGATCGAACTTGCGCAGTTGAAGTACGCTCTTCCAAGACTTACTGGTATGTGGCACCATTTCTCCAGACTCGGGGCAGGAATAGGAACCAGAGGTCCGGGAGAAACACAGCTTGAGATAGACCGTAGAAGAGCCAGATCCAGAATATCCTTGCTGGAGCAGAAGATTTCAGAAGTTGCATCTCGCTGGAAAGTTGTTTCCGCAAGACGACGGAATATGTTCAATATCACCATAGTTGGTTATACAAACGCTGGAAAGAGCACACTGCTCAATGCGCTTTGCGATTCAGGTGTATACACTGCCGACAGGCCCTTTGCCACTCTCGATACCACATCCAGACGACTTTCACTGCCTGATGGATCAGAAGTACTTATCTCAGATACTGTTGGTTTCATAGAAAGGCTTCCCGAAACTCTTGTTGCCAGTTTTCACACAACACTTGATGTCGCAAGGAAAGCTGATCTGCTGCTTGTAGCGGTTGATAGATCCAGTGCTTACAGAATCAGGCATTTTGAAGCGGTCAGGAAAACTCTTGATCGAATTGGAGTTGATGCTTCAGTGCCCAGGTTGACTGTATGGACAAAATGTGATGCGGTTGAGGATTTCAGAAAACCGCATGCAGGAGTAGCGGTATCAGCATTTGAGAATTACGGATTTACTGACCTGCTTCAGAGCATTGTTGATCATAGAGATCAGTCACTGGATTGGTTTGAGCTTGTTCTTGAACAGCATCATGAAAGCATCATGCAGTGGCTTTACAATAACTGTGTTGTAAGGAATGTTATCAAGGATGAAGATGGATCTGCGAATGTCCTTGGTGGAAGTCTGAGAGGGTATAATTCAGTCATTGGTAAGCTGAAGGGATCTAATAAACTCCGGCACTTTTCAAAACTTGCGGGGCCACCGGATAAAAAGAATCTCAGAAAAAAGCGTGAGGTGGAGCATGGTTGCTGATATTGATCCGGATAAACTCAGAAGGAGCATTCAAAGTAGACTGGAGAGTCTGCATAATCTTTACTCAAGTAATCTTATATCAAAGAGTACGCTTTCGAGTCAGCTTCTTGAGCTGATAACCACCAGGGAAGCAAAATCTTTCTGGGATTTAACCATGAAGCAGGATTTTACCGCAAGAAGAATGCTTGTCATGCTTGAGCATCCAAAACGCTGGATTGAAGATTCTTCCAGTCCTGTAGAAGAAAGACTGGATATTCTAAAAAAAAGATTGATTGATATCTTTCTTCAACCTGATGTTTCTTCCGATGACCTCCTTGAAATGCTGCTGGATACCGCATGTCTTCCTCATTTCGAATCAAGTGTATTCCCTCGAAGCAGTAAGGCATCCAGCAAGAAGTCGGAAGCTAAACTGAGCATACTTGACTGAAGAATACAGTTAATGACACGCTTGATTGCTGCTCTTCTGAGAATGTTCTCTCAACAGGATGGGATGAATCCCTATGACAGGATTCACCTTGAGAACCTCCGTGCGCTTGAACACGGTTATAAGATTGACTCCATGAATCGGACTGTAGCCGTAAAACTTGCAAGAACACTGCATGCTCTTAGAAGAGATAAACCAGCATTGGAAATTATGCAGGGAATACCTGCATGTGAATTAAGCCCAATGGATAGATTGTTCATGGCAATGCTGTTAATCTACGATTGCAATTTACCAGAGGCGACTCGAACCGCTGCTCCTGTTCTCATTCCGGCAACTGCTATTCTACTGGAGGCCGGTTCCAGACTTGTTCATCTGAGTGGAAAGAGGAGAGGCCAGTGAAAAAAATCGTCTTTAATATTATCGGGCTTATCCTTACCGCTGCCGCTCTCTATTACCTTGTGGATTCT
This sequence comes from Candidatus Aegiribacteria sp., assembly GCA_030634715.1. Next base: position 4,769 of record DAOWAG010000004.1, read on the forward strand.
TTCCTGAAAGGAACAGCTGAGGCTGGAGGATTCGGAAATCTTCTTTCATTCAATCCGACACTGTTCATCATTTCATTCGTCTTGATGATTTTACATCTTCTGGCAGCAGCATGGTCATGGATGCTTGTCTGCAGTACAGCGGGTGCGAGGATTTCATTCAGACAGGCATTCAATATCCATTTTCTTGCACAGGTTGGCAAATACATTCCAGGAAAAGTCTGGGGTGCTGTGGGAAAGATAGGACTGTCAAAGAAAATAGGTATATCCGCCGTCAGAACAGGTCATGCGCTCATTCTTGAGAGCCTTTTCATCATAGCTGGCTGTCTTCTTGCATCTCTACCTGTTATTCCGATGGCTGCGGAGAAGATCGGAATGGGCACATCGCTAAGTGTCCTGATTGTTCTGGCAGTTGCGGGAGTTGTCATATTCACTGCGCACCCAGGCGCATTCAGAAAATTACTGAAAATGATCACATCTGTTACCGGAAAGAATATTGACATACAGGATCCGGGATTTGCCAGTGTTCTGAAACTTCTGCCTGTCTATCTGCTTGTCTTCCTGCTTCAAGGAATTGCATTTGTCTTCCTGGCAAGAAGTTTTGGAATGAACCTTCCTTTTTTTCCTGGAGCCTTCCTCCTGCCCACCGCTGTAGGAATAGGATTTCTTGCAGTATTTTCACCAGGAGGGCTTGGAATCCGGGAAATATCCCTGGTCTGGCTTATCGGGATTGTATTGACTGGAGGAGAACCAGGGCAGGCGTCCCTTGTATCGATTGCAGCCAGGCTGTGGATCACGCTTGGTGAAGCTCTAGCCTTTGTGGCGGCCTTAATTCTGTGGCGCGGCAACAAACTTGTTGAGAAGCTTCCTGAGGATCAGGATTAGAGATTCTGCTTCTTCATCTCTACAATCTTGCCCGTATTATCGTAGATTCTGAACATGACTATTGCGATTTCCATCCAGGCGCGAACCATGATCAGATATAGAATCAGAACTACAGGGCCCAGAATGATAGCAGCCACTCCTTCTGTTGTTCCCTGTCCAAAGGCAAAGACTAATAGACCCAGATAACCGATTGCCATAAGCACTACGATGATCCCGTAGATGAAGCTTATAACTTTTGGAAAAACGAAGCTCTCGAATGAGAAATCGAATAGAGAACCAAAAAAGCCTTTGTCTTCCATTATTGTTCCAATCCCGCTTGAGATGTATCATACTTCGTCAACCTGTTTGACGTAGTTTCAATGTTCTAAGCACACATATTTATATACTAATTTTCTGTCACGGTATATAGTTACCTGATTCACCCAGTTCTTCAAGGAGCATAATTGCTGAATCAGCATAAGGTCCATTCGGTGACAGGAGCATGTAATTATTTATCGCATCCACAGTTCTCATGTAATCATCCCAGGTTAGATATACCTTTGCCAAACCCCAGTACGCCGGTGCATATCCTGAGCCTGCCAACGGAAGAAGAAGCTCTCTGGCTTCTGCTCCGCGAGAAGTACTTCTGTAAACAGATGCCAGCAGGATAAGCGACTCAATACCGATTGAGCCCGAAGACTGCATGCTCTTGTTGAACCACATCTCGGCGGATACTGTGTCTCCAGCAGCGAGTTCTGCCTTTCCGCTGAGAAGCCATATCTCAGGATTGGTCGGCGCCCTGAGAAATGCACTATCAGCCATAATCAATGCGTAATCCGGAATGTCGATCATGAGTAAGAGGTTCGAAAGTTCATAATAACCGCGGTAATCCTCAGGGCAGGTTTCGATATACAGTCTGAAATATTCTTCTGCACTGTTCCATGAGGATAACACAAGATGGACTTTACCAAGACCAAGCAGAGCTGGATAGCAGTCTTCGCTGATCTCCAGTGCAAGCAGAAATTCCTCTTCTGCCTGTCCTGGCAATCCTTGACTCAGGTAAGCATTCCCGGTCTCAAGATGAAGCTGTGCAGACAGTTCGTCGAAATTCACAGGTTGAGAGAACAGACAAACAAAACAGATAATAAACATATATTTAACCTGGCCTTTTCCGGGGATTTGTCTTATCATATTTACTGAAGGCTCATTCGTCACATCACGTCTTGTCAACATGTAAATCCCGCGGGTTAGAAGGATATCCAATGAATAGATATGATCTGATAATTATCGGTGGAGGTCCGGCGGGTTATATACCCGCCATCAGGGCAGCGCAGCTTGGTCGACATGTTGCAGTTGTTGAAGAAGAAGATCTTGGTGGAACATGCCTTAACAGGGGATGCATTCCCACAAAAACGCTTGTAGCAAGTACATCTTTGCTTCGTCATGCAGCTTCGGCGAAACGATATGGACTTGAGGGAGAACTTTCATTCTCATGGGATAAACTTGCCCGGAGGAAAGATCTCGTTGTTAAACGGCTAAGAAAAGGAATTGAAGCGCATTTCAGCAATCTTGGGATTGATGTAATCAGAGAACATGGTACAATAAAAGGTTCCAATGAGGTTCTCGCGGGAAACGCTCTACTGAGCACTGAGAACATTCTGCTCTCTCCCGGATCAGTTCCAATTCAGCCGGGTCCTTTTGCACTGGATGGAGTTCAAACCAGTCGTGATGTTCTCGCCTGGGATTCACTTCCCGAGAGCCTCATAATCGTTGGGGGAGGCGTAATCGGCTGTGAGTTTGCATCCATCTTCTCAAGTCTTGGTGTGAAGATTACGATAATTGAAATGCTACCTTCCATTCTACCCGGTGTTGATGAAGATGTGACTGAGGTCGTATTTAAATCTCTTCAGCGTTCAGGAGTGAAAATACTGACAGAAAACCCCGTAAATGAGATTGAAGTGGAAGAGAATAAAACGACTGTCATTCTCTCGGATAACACTGAAATGTCAGCGGAGCGTCTTCTGGTTTCCATCGGGAGAAAACCAAAGCTTGAAGGGCTTGGCCTTGAAGATGCTGGAATTGAATACACTTCATCCGGAATTGTAACAGATGAGAAACTGATGACAAATCTTCACGGAGTCTATGCAGCTGGTGATGCTACAGGTAAATGGCAGCTTGCTCATGCTGGAACTGCTCAGGCTTTAACAGCGGTCGAACATCTCTTTGGGAATGGAAAGCGTACAGTAAATCCCGATATGATGCCTGGATGTATTTTTACGAATCCAGAGATTGCTATTGTAGGACCTTCCCTGGAAGAATGGAAAAGAAGAGGAGTACCTGTGAAAACCAGGATATCCAGGTACATTGCTAACGGCAAAGCTGTGAGTATGAATGAAACAGAAGGCTTCTTAAAGATTATCGCCCGTGAATCCGATGATAGAGTTGTCAGCATCCAGATGGTCGGAGCTGATGCCAGCAGTCTTATTGGTGAAGCTGTCATTGCGGTAAATCTTGGCGTGAGTGCTTCAGCTCTGGGAATGATGATTCATCCCCATCCTACTCTAACTGAACTATTCATGGAAGCCGGAGAGGCTTTTGGTGAGGGCGCGATTCATGGCTGATAAGTTCATTCATGCGATTGGCGAACTCGTTGATATCGTCAGGAAGCTCAGAAGCCCTGCCGGGTGTAACTGGGATCGAAAACAATCAGTAAAATCTCTCTGTCCCTTCATGCTTGAAGAAGCGTACGAGGTTGCCGATGCGATAGAAAAGAATGACATGGACCTTTTGAAAGCGGAACTGGGAGATCTGCTGCTGCATGTAATTATGTCTGCGTTGATCTGTGATGAAGACGGGAAGTTCTCTCTGGAGGATGTTGTGAACGGTATCTGCTTGAAACTTGTTCGAAGGCATCCTCATGTATTTGGCGAGAACAGAGATAATCTTTCTCCAGAAGAAGTCGAAAAACAGTGGGAGGCGATTAAGGCTTTGGAAAAGAAAGGAGAGGGTTTTTTCAGCTCCATTCCATCTGGCATGCCTTCTCTTCAGACAGCATGGAGAATACAGCAGAGAGCGTCGGAAGTAGGTTTTGACTGGCCTGATGCGGATGGCGCGAAGAGCAAGGTGCTTGAAGAATTCATTGAATTTGAAACCGCGATAGAAAACAAAAATACAGATGCTCAGACGGAAGAAGCCGGAGATATTCTATTCAGCCTGGTGAACTATTACAGACTGCTTGGGTTCGAACCGGAAGCTGTTCTAAGAATGAGCAATGCCAAGTTTATCGCAAGGTTCACTCAGATGGAGAGAATTCTGGCGGAATCAGGCTGCTCCCTTGCTGAGTCGGATATAGAAACAATGGAAAACGCATGGCAGAAAGCTAAACTGCTTACGAAGATCTGACGTTATTCATTTGCGTCTTTTATGAATGTACATCTGTCTATCAGCTTCGACAAGTGTTTCGCGGATTGACATACCTGTGTTTGGATCCCAGTGAGCGTTCCCTATCGAGAGCGTAACCGGTGTGCCGATGATACTTGTGGTTACCTCCGCAAGCTGTGAATTATTCAGAATTCTCTCCTGTACTATTGCTGCTGTCTGTCCTGTCTCAATCAGAATAAGAAGAAATTCGTCCCCTCCGTACCGAATCAGGAAGTCTGTTTCTCTGATGGAATTGCCAAGAAATAATGCAACTTCCTTCAGGATTCTGTCGCCTGTCTGATGTCCATAGAGATCATTTATCTGTTTGAAATTGTCTATGTCAGCAATCAGGAATCCTATCCTGCTGTTGTATCTTTCAGCCCGTAATTTCTCGCGGGATATAGCTATCTGGAAAAAATTGCGGTTGAATACTCCAGTAAGAGAATCATGAATTGCCAGATTTCTCAGTTTCCGTTCAAGAGTGATTCTTTCTATGGTTCCGGTAAGATGTCCTGAAAGCATTTCAAACATATCCGTATCATCATTGCTGAACGCTGCTGGCTCTCTTGAGAGGACCTGGAATACTGCTTCTGACGCTATTGGAATCGTAATGCCTGATCTGAACACACCATCGGAAGCGCCACCACCGGGTATGCTATCATTATGGCTTTCAAATTGAAAGGTTTGTTTCTCCGAAAAGGTCATACCTGTAAGACCGAAATCGAGATCTGTCTCCTCGCCGATTCTCTCACTCAGCTCTGGAGAAGCCGCTACCGTGATAAGAATACCGTCCTTTTCCTGGAATATCTGGTACAGGGCTGTATTCAGGAGTAATCCCGCGGCTTTTATCGTAATCTTGAACGCTTTATTTTTCATTGTGCAGGCTTCAAGTTTTGAACCGGCATCATGCAGTATTCTCAACCTGCGTCTGGCAAGACGCAGATTCCAGTCAAGGTGTTTTCGTTCTATGGAATATCGAATGGTTCGAGAAAGAGTTTCCGGATCGAGTTTGTTTTTGACCAGATAGTCCTGTGCACCTGCTTTAATACAGTTGAGTTCCATCTTTTCATCATCAGATTCAGCGAGGACAATGAGCGGAATTCTAGCGGCTGCTCGGCATATTTCGAACGTTATGTCATTGCATGAGCTGCCAGGAAGACTTAAACCGGATAGGATTACATCAAATGAATCATTTGATAACCTCTTAAATGCGGCATCAAGAGATTCCGCTCTTTCGATGCGGTATTGATTAGAACTGATTTTCTTAAGAATCTTCCGAATAGATCTGGCGTCCTTAAGATTGTTTTCGATCAGCAGCAGGTTCAATGAAGGGTCTATTGTGCTACCTTCACATTCTATAATTAAATAAACCCGGATACTTAACTGCAAATTTGCATACTGGCGATATTCAAATATTAGACAAATCATTCTTCCTGAATCTTAGATCCAGGAACTAAATAATCCTGTACATAATAGAGAACAGATAATCAGTGTCGTCAAGAAGCTTTGAAATGATATCCCCGGCTCTGATCGGCTTGACTTGGACTGAATCACATGCAATCTATCCATAAGTATCAAATATATGCACTCTGTGCACGTATCCGGGCTATGACGAGGGGTTCTAATGCAAGGCGCTAATCCGCAAATTTCACCGATCTTTCTCTATCGTAGTCGTCCAATACGCAGATATCTAGCTCTTTTACTTCTAACTCCAATGCCATTTGTTCAATCCGGTCAGTTGTTATCGGATTTTGAACAGATGTATGGCGATTCCCTTCCGGGAATACAGTTACCTGCCGGTTATTCAGCTTCCGTATTCTGCACGGGCGTGAATGGCGCGGATGGACTTGCATTATCGGAATCAGGGGATATCTATGCTGTATCTGAAGTTGACGGATGCATCTTCAGAATTGATGAGAATGGTCGAAAAGATAGCATTGCAGATGGCTTCAGGAATCCTGAAGGTATCGCAGTAAGCAGATCCGGAATAATTTATATCGTCGAGGATATCGAAGAAGGACGGTTGATTGGAATAACTCCGTCCGGTGATATAGAGGTCATCACTGAAGGTCTCTCTTTTCCGGAGGGAGTTGCGGTATCAAAGGATGGTGGCATTCTGATTACCACCTCCTCACTAGAATCGGGATTGATTCCTCCATTTCTTTCAGATGTCATGAGAGTAAATTCGGAGGGTGTCCATTCTGTTTACTCATCGCTTTTTCTCTGGAGCTTTTCGGATATTGCTGTTGACAGCTCCGGGATTGTATATGTGTGTAATGAACTGTCGGGTTATGGCTTCATATCAGCGTCTATCATTCAGATTGACCCCTCCGATGGATCCTGGAGTGTTTTCTGCAGGGGGCTTCAAGCATGCGAAGGTATTTGCTTCGATGTTAATGGAGCGTTTCCGATGTATGTTGTTGAGGAGGACACAGGAGAAGGCTCTGGAAGGATCAGTATTGTTGATGAAGAGGGTGTTGCTTCGGTATTTGCTGAGGGTTTTCAGAATCTTGAGGATATTGTAGTTGACAGGTCAGGCAGGATCTTTGTTAGTGAGGATACCAGTGGCATTATTATTCTAATTCGAAAGGATAATAACGAGGGTTCATAACCGGGAATTGTCATAGCCTTCAGATTTAACTATTCTGTGTAAGATTATTACTGAATGGGGGATTCGATTGTCCAGACTTGACGATTTAAGAGCAGAAGCGCTCAAAGGCGGCGGAGAGAAGAAGATCCAGAAGCGTCATGAAATTGGTAAACTCACTGCACGGGAACGACTTCATCTTCTTCTAGATCCTGATACATTTCATGAAATAGGTATGCTGGTTACTCATAACTGCTACGATTTCGGCATGGATGGAAAGAGGATTCTCGGTGATGGCGTTGTTACCGGGTATGGTACTATTCATGGTCGCAACGTGTATGCGTATGCAGAGGATTTCACGATTTTCGGTGGATCTCTGTCAAAAGCTGTAGCGGACAAGATATCACGCCTTCAGGATCTTGCTTTGAAAAATGGTTCACCCATTATCGCCATAAAGGACTCCGGAGGAGCACGTATCCAGGAGGGCGTGAATTCCCTTGCAGGATACGGGGATATATTTTACAACAATGTTAAAGCTTCAGGTGTTATTCCCCAGATATCCGCGATTATGGGACCATGCGCGGGAGGAGCAGTCTATTCTCCTGCACTTACAGATTTTGTTTTCATGGTTGATCATGCAGGATATATGTTTCTCACAGGACCTGATGTTATTCGTGAAGTTACACACGAAGACGTGACTTTTGAAGAGCTGGGTGGCGCAGCTGCCCATAGCACGAAAACCGGCATTTCTCATTTTTCCGTGGAGTCCGAGGAGAAGTGTCTGGCAATGATCAGGGAACTGATGACATACCTTCCGCAGAACAATATAGATGATCCCCCTCAGATTGAATGTGTTGACTCAATCGACAGAAGTGACGAATCGCTTGATTCAATCGTACCGTACGATTCTTCTAAACCTTACGATATGATGACCGTGCTGAAATCAGTTGTGGACGATGGCAGAATATTTGAAATCCAATCCGAATTTGCTCCGAACATGATTATTGGTTTAGCCAGAATGGATGGCAATCCGGTTGGTCTTATTGCCAACCAGCCAGCTGTTCTTGCGGGAGTGCTCGATACTCTTTCTTCATCCAAGGCCGCACGATTTATCCGGTTCTGTGACTGCTTCAACATACCCATATTAGTGTTTGAAGATGCACCCGGATTCCTGCCTGGAGTGGATCAGGAGCATGCAGGAGTTATCAGAGAGGGCGCTAAACTGCTGTTTGCTTTCTGTGAAGCCACGATTCCGCGAATCACTGTGGTCACAAGAAAGGCATTTGGAGGCGCTTACATAGCCATGAATTCCAAGAATATCGGGGCGGATATCAACTTTGCCTGGCCCACAGGACAGATCGCAGTGATGGGAGCGAAAGGAGCTGTGAAGATCCTGTTCAAAAGGGAAATTGCAAAGGATCAGGACCCTGAAGCAAAACGGCAGTTGCTGATTGACGAATACAACGAAAAATTCAGTAATCCCTTTGTCTCTGCGGAAATGGGATTTATTGACGAAGTGATAAAACCGCACGAAACAAGACCCAGGCTTATTGCAGCCCTCAAAACACTCAATGGTAAACGTGCGAGTAATCCACCCAAAAAGCACTGTAATGGTCCTATATAATGAAAATCAAAAGAATTCTTATCGCGAACAGGGGTGAAATCGCTGTTCGAATTGCCCGTGCCTGTTATGAAATGGGCATCACTTCCGTTGCCGTTTTTTCAGAGGCTGACAGATCAGCAAAGCATGTTCGATACGCTGACGAAGCGTACGAAATTGGTCCCCCACCTTCCGGACAGAGTTACCTTGTTATCGAGAAAATCATCGATACTGCGGTGAAGTCCAATTGCCAGGCAGTTCATCCAGGCTACGGATTTCTGGCCGAGAACCCATTACTGCCCGAAGCCTGCTCCAAAGCCGGACTAATTTTCATCGGACCGACTCACCAGGCTATGGCTCTCCTAGGAAACAAGACTGAAGCCAGAAAATTGATGAAGAATGCTGGTATTCCGATTATACCAGGGGTTATGGAACCGCTGGCAACTGCTGATGAAGCCGCTTCAGCCGCTTCCGCAATAGGTTATCCGGTTCTGCTGAAAGCTACAGCGGGTGGGGGAGGAAAAGGCGTCAGGGTTGTCGAATCTCCGGAAAAACTGAAATCTGCCTTTGAGCGAGCAGAGGCTGAGGCTCTTTCCGCATTCGGTAATCCCGATATTTATCTTGAGAAATTTATGGTGGAACCGAGACATATAGAAATACAGATCCTTGCTGATCAGCATGGAAACATAATCCATCTTAATGAGCGTGAATGTTCTGTACAGAGACGTTATCAGAAACTGGTGGAGGAGTCTCCCAGCTGTATTGTTGATGAAGATCTAAGAAGAAGAATGGGTGAAGCTGCAGTGGATGCTATCAGAGTATCCGGCTACACCAATGCGGGAACTGTTGAATTTCTGGTCGATTCCAACAGAGAATTCTACTTCCTTGAAGTAAACGCACGGCTTCAGGTGGAACATCCTGTAACCGAACTCATAACTGGTGTGGATCTTGTAAAGGAACAGATCAAAATCGCTTCCGGAGAACATCTGTCCCTGAAACAGTCTGACATAGGTATAAATGGAGCAGCGATAGAATGCAGAATATCCGCTGAGGATCCTGAAACGTTTCTTCCGTCTGTGGGGCTTATCAGAGAGCTTATTGAACCCTCTGGACCTGGAATAAGAGTTGAATCAGGCATAGCTGAGGATTACGATGTCCCGGTCTATTATGATCCTCTTCTCTCCAAGGTCATCACATGGGGAAAGGACAGGGAAGAAGCAATCGTTCGAATGCTACGGGCATTGAACGAGTACAAGATAAAGGGGATAAAAACCACAATTCCCTTCCATAGAAGAGTTCTTGTGAACAAGGATTTTATCAGCGGTAATTATGATACGGGAATTGTCCCGAAGATAGAACATTCGGAGACTTCAGACTATCTTGAAATCGCAGCGATTGCTGCTGCCATAGTCGCAATGACCGATGAGCAGGTGAAATTCACTTCTACTGCACAGAAGACTGAGGCTTGGAAACTGTCAGGAAGGATTCACGGTGGCATACGTAGTATCGGATGGTAATCATACTCTGAAAGTTGAAGCTTCTCGACTTGAAGTTCGCCCTCATGATGAACTGTTTCAGATAGAAATCGACGGGGAAAAGAAGATTATCAGTATTTCGAGAATATCTCCGGCCCATCTATCCATTATCGTAGATGGCAAGTCCTTCAATGTGGAAGTTGAGCATTTCGAAAAGGACTATCAGGTTTCCACAAGGGGAGAGGTTTACAATTTCAGTGTAATTGATGAGCGGGAAGTAACGATCTCTTCTGAACGACCGGACAGTGGCGAGAAGGTTATTAAAGCTCCCATGCCGGGTCTAGTTGTTGAAATTGTGGTCAGTGAAGGCGATCAGGTTAAGGCTGGAGATACTCTGCTTGTTCTTGAAGCAATGAAAATGCAGAACGAAATAACCGCTCCTGCTTCCGGGATTATACTCAGCGTCCTCGTGAAACCGAATGACAAAGTTAATTCCGGAGATGACCTCCTTGTGCTGGATACCTGACCTGACACGAAAACCTCAAGGTCAATTTTTTGAACATAATTCCAGTACAGCAAGTTCTGGCCTGCAATTCAGCCTTACAGGTGGGCTTCCTACGCCTATGCCCCTTGATACGTAAACCATTGTGTTTCCATTCCAGACGGTGCCGGAGCGATATTTCTGTCCGTAATATGAGGGTAGAAGCGGAGCGCCAATGATAGGAAGTACAACCTGACCACCATGTGTATGCCCTGCGAGAACAAGATCAGCTGTCCCTTCCGGTATTTCTTCAGCAAAATCAGGATTGTGTGTTATCAGGATTACCGGTCCGTTGTATAGCTCAGGCCGACAGCCATCCAGCAGCTGCTCATCTTCCCAGAGATCTCCAACTCCCCATATTCGGATTGAAGCATCTCCTCTTTTCATCCATGTTCCCCTGTTTCTCAGTACTTCTGAACCTGCCAGATCATGCAGAAGGGTCTCGGTGAGTTCTGCATCCTCCCAGTGATCATGATTACCAAGAACTGCACACGAAGGAGGAGTGAGATCGGCAAGAATCCTCATACATGGCTCGATATAGCTTGTACTTTGAATTATGAAGTCACCGCCAAGTACAACCAGGTCGATCTTCATTGAATTGATTTCATCTACAGCGCTTTTCACCCATGATTCAGTGATAAACGGTCCAAGATGAATGTCGGTAAGAAGCGCGATTCGGAAGCCTCTGAATTCAACAGGTAGATTTGTCATGGGTACCTGTGTATATGTGGTATCAAGCCATCGAGGTTCAACTAACGCAGACCAGATACATCCAGCTGTTCCTCCGGCTGTAACAGCTGCTGCAGTTTTCAGGAAAACTCTACTGTTCATTGAATTGCCATTATGGAAAAACGATCGATAAATTCCAGTATCCACATGACTGATTCAGTACTGGTGAATGATACTTCCATGGATACACTGAGTTCAACATCATCCTGGCGGTAATAAATAGATACTTCATGCCCATTCGTGTATTCATAATTCCACAGGGGGATTAAGTCCGTTGGGCAATGTCCGATTCCTCTGAGGGAATCAGTCAGAAAAAGGAGTGCATCAATCGGTAAACCATTAATGGAAACCAGATTCCAGGCATGAAATAGAAGGCTGTCAGATCCGATTCTAACCAATCCTCCTACTATCTGAAGATCCAGACCAATCTCTTCGCCTCTCTCCCTGAGCATATCCGCTATTTCAAGACAGGGTCCCTGATTATCGGTTATGACGGAAATAGGAAGAGATCTGATCAATGATGCGATATCCCCAATTTCGATTTCCATACCGGGAGAAATAGTGGAGAATGGTCTGAATGTGTAAGGGGTCTGAGTTATGCGCAGAACAATCGGCAGTACGATTCTTGTTCTTCCAGGGAGAGTGGAAATATGGTGCTTCAGCAGATTCCCATCCGGTACAAACGAGGTGGCCAGACAATCAATCCTCTGGTAAGGAGGGTGTGATTCGGGGAGAGGTATCTCTACAGTGATGTCTGTTGCGGGAATATCACTGTCATTGCTGACGACAGCTTTGAGAATCAAGAGAGTATCAAGCGGATTATTTCCACGTATTCTGGTTTCCAGCCACTCAACAAGAAGAGGGTCTGAAGCTGAATTAGCTGCCAGATTGAAACATCTTGCGGCCTGGGGGAATCGTCCGGCGAATTCCAGTACAACAGCCAGATCAACAGCTGCACGCCCGCCGTCTCTTGCTGCAATCTCAGCGAATAGAATCGCCCGATCCGGAATACTGTCAAGTGTTACAAGATTCCAGCAGGAATCCTGAGGTGAATAAGTGTATGCAAGAAGCAGTATCAGCAGGAAATTCAACTATCTAACCCCTTTACCGGATCCAGCCTGGCTGCTTTCATGGCAGGAAGTATTCCAGAACCGATACTGAGCAGGAGCGCAATGAATCCCACCAGGACAACTTCCGGAATTAAGACTCTCACCGGGATCTTCTCATGAAACGAGTATA